>CAYXCP010000264.1:0-1501 GCA_964463455.1 uncultured Gammaproteobacteria bacterium | reverse complement strand
GTCGGGCCATCATACCTCGCCTCAGATACACAATTTGCGTGTAAAGCCGCAACAGGAGGCCTCATTATGGCGCTTAATTCTGTCGAAAGTGGATTTATGCGTCACGGCCTTGTATGTGGTTCAGATAAAGCAAACGGCAAACCTCATGATGCCCTTGAATATACTGCGGCATCTGGATCAGTTGCTCTTGTAGTGGGTTCAGAAAAAGTGCTTCTTGAGATAGTTGCTATGACATCATATTCTTCCGATACACCTGATTTCTGGCGAAGAGAGGGCATGCGATATCCGACGCACGGCGGTCGTTTTACGGGGAAACCATCATACTTCAAACATATCACTGGTGCTGCCGAGGACTTATTCAATAAAACAGGAATGAAGCCTGCTGATTTTCAACATGCTGTTTTTCATATGCCAAACGGACGCTTCCCTCAGGAAGTAGCAAAATCTCTGGGATTTACTCCAGAACACATAGCACATTCATTAGTTGTACCCTTTTTAGGAAATTCGTATACAGCATCTGCATTGATGGGACTTGTTTCTGTACTTGAACATGCCAAAGAAGGGGATTATATTTTTTTTGCTTCGTATGGCTCAGGCGCCGGTTCAGATGGATTTATTTTTAAAGTCACAAAGGAAATAAAGAAACAGAAGAAAGAGTTCAAAAAGAAAATTGATCAAAAAGAATATATAGATTACACAACGTATCTTAAATTTATGGAGAACATGTAATATGGCAACAGTAACAGGTTATTACAGCACTAAATTTGGTGAACTCTGGGATAGATCATTATTTAATCTCGTCGATGAATCAATTCAGGGAGCTCTTCAAGGTGCTCAAACAAAACTCGAAGATATCGACGCCATATTTTTTGGAAATATGCTCGGTGGTGTCCTCGGTAATAATCTGCATAGTGGTGCTAAAATTGCAGAAATACTACACATTCATAAGCCCATATTTAGAGTAGAAGCAGCATGCGCTTCCGGAGGTATGACGTTTCATCTTGCTCATTTATCCGTCCTATCGGGAAGATATACGAATGTACTCGTTGTGGGCGCTGAGAAAATGACAGATTATTCTCCCGAAGAAGTAACAGAAGCTCTTTCGGCAGCTGCATCTGGAGCAGAACAGGAAGCCGGGCTTACGTTCCCCGGTTTATATGCAATGCTCGCTCAGGTATATCTTCATAAATACGGATATACCGAAGAACATCTCGCTCATATCGCATATAAAAATCATGTCCATGGTGCAATGAATGCAAATGCACAGTTTAGAAAGAAAATATCTGTAGAACAGATTATGAAAAGTTCATATGTTGCATATCCTTTGAAGGTACTCGATTGTTCTCCTATTTCAGATGGTGCTGCAACGGTGGTAATTTCTGCCAGTAACAGTGGTGTAGAGATTTTAGCATCAGAGGTTGCTACAGATTCTATCTCTCTTTCGGGAAGAGCTGAACTCGATAGCTTAAATGCAACACGTATTGCTGCAAATGAAGCATTT
>CAYXCP010000263.1:1003-1507 GCA_964463455.1 uncultured Gammaproteobacteria bacterium | reverse complement strand
AATATCAATAATCATACCTGCAGAGAAGCGTGACTTTAGGCGATCTTCGAGACCTATAATATGATTTGGATGTTTATCAGCTGAGAAAATAATTTGCTTATTGGCATCATATAGATTATTGAAAAGATGAAAGAGCTCTTCTTGAGTTTTTTCTCTTCCTGATACGAACTGTATATCATCCATAATAAGTACATCATAACGGCGATACTTATTCTTGAATACATCAGGATGATTCTTTTGAATAGCGCTTACATAATCATTAGTGAATTTTTCAGAATTTGTATAATAGATCTTTATTGCGGGAAATCTATTTTGAAGCTCGTTCCCTATGGCCTGAATTAAGTGAGTTTTTCCAAGGCCCGTTTCACCATAGACAAAAAGCGGGTTATATACTCCTGGTTTCTTGAGAATTGCTTGTGCAGCAGAGTAGGCAAGTTCATTAAAGGGTCCAATAACAAAAGAATCAAACGTATAACGAGGATTAAGATTAGTTTCTTTGTTTAT
>CAYXCP010000263.1:0-993 GCA_964463455.1 uncultured Gammaproteobacteria bacterium | reverse complement strand
ATTCTTTTGAAGAGAAGAGCGAAGAGATTCTGTTTGGGTTGGGATGGGTTGTGCATCTGGTTTTTTACTTGAAACAACAAAAGCAATAGAACGAGTATCTGGAATAATTTCGCGAAGTATTTTGAGAATAGACTTATTGTATTTTGACTCTAGCCACTGCATAACAAAATCAGTAGGGGTACCAATAGTTACAAGACCTTGTTTGAAGTCTTCAATATGTGTGCCAGTAAACCATGTATTAAAGTTTGCTGGCGATACGGTTTTTTGTATCTCAATGAGAACGCTATCCCAAGCTTGTTGTGTGTTTATCATAGAGAGTAATTAAATAAGGTGTCGAAAAGAAAGAGTATTCGAGCGTTATTGCTATTATAGTGACCTTTTTCTACTCCGCAACTAGACGAAACAATGAATATATCTGTGAATACAATGTGGACAATGTACGTAATAGACGAGAATCGGGTATAATTTGCTTTACTTTTGCTTCCGAATTCTATAGAATCCTCTCGTATATGACTAAAAGAACCTATCAACCAAGTGTAGTAAAGCGCAAGCGAACTCACGGTTTTCTTGTACGAACAAGAACTCCAGGAGGAAGATCAGTGCTCGCGCGTCGCCGACGTGCTGGTAGAGCTCGCCTTGCTGTGTAGGTAAAGAAAAGGGGTTTTATTCCCCTTTTTCTAATTCTCTATAATAAATAAGTATAACTATGAAAAACTTTCTCTATGGTTTATGTGCTGGTTTAGGGCTTATTATTATAATTCTTCTTATAATTCGCCTTGTACCACAGAAGCAAACCGGTGAAGATGTACCTATTACTGACTATTTTTCTGACTCAAGAGACGAAGAAGCGAATGATGCGTCATTTCGGAACCTTTCTCTTAAATCTGGCGACACAGTCTCTTTCCCTCTTACTATTACGGGTGAAGCTCGTGGAAGCATGTTTTTTGAGGCCAGCTTCCCTATTTCAATTGAAGACGGGCACTTTATATATGG
>CAYXCP010000262.1:0-1508 GCA_964463455.1 uncultured Gammaproteobacteria bacterium | reverse complement strand
GTCAACATAAAATATATTCTGGTAATTAAGATAGCTTTACATATTTATATATATGGCATGAAGAAAAAAAAACTTATTCAGTTCTTAACGTCTTTCATTATATTAGTATACGTCTTTTCATTTTCAGCCCCTCGAACATATGCTGCTGATGTAGGTGAGATACTTCAACTCGCCAATATTCTGCGCGCAGTTATTACTGATTACACGGTACTTTGTCCGATTCTCGCTGCTATGGGTATTACTGATTGTAGCGGGTCAGGATCGTCAGGAGATGATGATAACGGATCAATCGGTCGTTCAGGTGGAGATGTGAAAGACATTAAACAATTAGTTACATCAGAGTATGCATTGCCCGAGCCAAACCAGGATTCTGCACTAAAATTATTGGCACAGCTTCAGGGAGAATCAGCCGAGTGGGCAACAAGTTCTTTGCTTAAGGCGGAAAGAGCGTGTGGTGATGGATGTCTTCGTTATTTAACAACTGCATGGATCTGGAGCGAAAGTAACCCGAGTGAATATCCTGATCCATACGAAATCAACTGTCCGAAAAATGGCAGTGAACCTTCTATTATATGTACATCAATGAATTTTCAAATTGCCGGATATCAGGCTGGATCACAAGCTAAGATTGGCGCTATCAAGTCACATTTTCTTGATCTGTATGGTCCTGATAGATTTAAGGAGATTGCACAAAAAGTATATGATAACAGTAGATATGCTTCGCGTGAAAAGTGGAAATACAGTGCAGATCTGCAAAAGTCGTCCGACCTCTTCAAAGAAGTAGGTGCGGTGGATAGTACAGGAAGTTTAGTAATTCCTGCCGATATCGGTGTAGATACTATCGCTGACCATGCAAGCCTTGATCCTGCAAACTCAGACGGAAATGACTTCTGGAATCATAAAATACAGTTTTATACCTTGTTAATAGGAAAAGATCCAGGTATGGTTATACGATTAAATAGCGCAGTGAGTAAAAGCAATCTGGTAGGTAGATGTCTGGAAAATATTGCTCAACCAGATTATCCATCTAATGTACCGGGTTCTACACCATGTTATGGAGATGCTAATTATTATAGTAAGGCATGGGCACAAAAGCTGTCAGATCATGCAGCAGCTTTATGGATGTTCGATAATAATAAAACGGATTTGTCCCCTCTTAATAGCTCCGGTGGAGGTTCCATACCTATGGACGGTACAAAACTCGAACAGATGGCTGCCGCGGCCAATATTATTGGGGATAGAACGGAAAAAGGCACTAATTGCGATGATGCAGGGCTAGCGTGGGCGTGTAGAAATGTCAGACCATACACTCAGAACGGATATACCACTGATGAATATTTAGGCACAAGTAATGCTCAGACACAGATGTGCACCGATGTCACCCGTGGATCTGTAGGTTTAGCAGATGGGACTGACTATGGCCTATCACGAGCAACTACACAGCAAATGAAAGATTGGCAGAGCCATAACTGGCCATACTATAAATATTATGACGGTAATCACCGTCA
>CAYXCP010000261.1:0-1530 GCA_964463455.1 uncultured Gammaproteobacteria bacterium | reverse complement strand
ACTGCGATGATGCAGGGTTAGCATGGGCTTGCAAGAATGTCAAACCTTATACACAGAATGGTTATACAACCGATCAATATCAGGGAACTAGCAATATTGAAACGCAAATGTGTACAGATCTAACAAGAGGAGCTGTAGGATTAGCAGATGGTACTGATTATGGATTATCGCGAGCAACAACTCAACAGATGAAAGACTGGCAGAACCATAACTGGCCATATTACAAGTACTATGATGGGAATCATCGCCAGGTTCTTGCAGATCTCAAACCCGGTTGTGCCATGTTTCAGTTCACAACGTTTGAATCATGTTCCTGTTCAGTTTGCAGGGACTCACCAACATGCATCTATGGTAGTTGGCGTAGACATTAATCAATCAACGGGCGATGGGACCATAACAACCCGTGAATCGAACGCTCCAACATCAACAAAATCATTTACTGTAAGTGGATGGGATTTTGTTAAGACGTACTATCCATATGTTGCCTTTGGATGCCGTTAAGATTTGAATAAACTTATGAAAAAAAATACAAAAATAATACTGGCAATCTTGGGAATAGTGTTGATTCTTCTTATGATAGTACTGAATATATATTCAGCAAAAAAAGCACAAGAAACTCAAAATACAGGTGTAACTCCTACCCCAACTCTTGGCTTATATCCAACGCTGTCTTTAAAAGATCAGATAAAGACTCAGCAACAGTCTGATGTAGACACTGGTCATTTGAAGGCTGCAACTGATAGTCAATATCCGTGGTTAGATAAACTTCCCATTCAAACTACTGAATATTTCATTTATTTTGACGAAGATAAAAAGAAATTCGTGGCAAAAATATATCTGAAAAATCGGACAGTAGAAGTAGTAAAAAACGAAGTGGTAGCAGAACTTCAGCAGCAAGAATTCCCGCTGAATATATATCCAATAGAATGGATGGTCAAATAACATTTGACATGCTATAAGAGATTTATTTACAATGAAGAACATATGATGATCATAGTACGAAGTATAGTGAAAAAAGCAGCATTAACTCTCCTGTTTATTGCGGTAATTATCTATGTCATCAATATTTTCACCGGCTCCATTATTGGTAATCAGCCAAAAAATACTCGTGATTCTATTGCAGAAAATCGCTCCGCACTTTACAAACTATATAATGATAAAAATCTACAAAAAACTCCGCCACAAAAAATATCTCTGGCTATTATGCGTGTGATGACATGCGCCGTTATTGGAGAAGTTTGTACCGACAACCCGGCTGATGCTGAAAAAAACTTCGGGAGAAGTATGCTTGGTGGAATGACTTCAATGACTACTGCCATGATAACTCATCCTCCATCGTCAGGAGTACTGTATGCGTATGATACATTACATAAAATAGGATTCATACCAAAAACATACGCAGCACAAGGTATAGGAATGGCAGCCCTTCAACCTTTTAAAACTATGTGGAATGTATTCAGAAACATATCGTATGGCATACTTGTAGTAATCATGGTGGCTATTGGCTTCATGATCATGATGCGTATGAAA
>CAYXCP010000260.1:0-1591 GCA_964463455.1 uncultured Gammaproteobacteria bacterium | reverse complement strand
ATCTGTTACAATAATCCCATGAAGAGATTACGTGTTGTCTATTTTGGAACTCCCGCATTTTCCGCACATTTCCTGCAAAAGTGTTTAACGGAACTTTCTGAAAAGGTAGAGATCATACTCGTTGTAACCCAGCCAGATAAACCGGTCGGTAGAAAACAGATTCTTACTGCCACAGCTGTATCTGATCTCGCTGATAAACATTCAATCCCTGTGTATAAAAAACCTCTCAAGCAAAATGACGAAATTATCAGCATTCTTACTGATCTTTCCCCTGATATGGCTCTGGTTTTTGCATACGGCGAAATAATTGCAAACAAAGTGCTTACCATTCCAGCACGGGGCTTCTGGAATATCCATCCATCATTATTACCTCTCTATCGCGGAGCTTCACCCGTGGCATATCCACTCATCCTTGGTGACCGTGAAACGGGCGTTACACTTATGAAAATGGATGAAAAGATGGATCATGGTCCGGTCATTGCACAGATAACTTCACCTATACATCCTGATGAAAATCGCGAAGAACTGACTAACAGACTTACCGATATGGCCTTCGATCTTTTTAGAGATAATCTCGAAAACACTAATGAAACCGGATATACCGTACAGAACCATGACCACGCAACGGTAACCACGCTTTTTAAGAAAGAAGATGGATATATTCCGTTTCATTATATACATGCCGGAATACATGGTACACCGTCTCAAGAATTACCGCAGATTCTGCGGAGATATTCTGAAAAATATAATTACTCACTACCTTCATCCCCTGCAGAAATTATTTTTAATTTATATAGAGGCTTATATGAATGGCCGGGGATCTGGACAAAAGTTACTATCGGAGCTGAAGAAAAACGATTAAAGATCATGCAGTGTTCGCTCGAAAATAATATACTCGTTATTGAAAAAGTTCAACTCGAAGGTAAGAATGAAGTAGACTTTAGTACGTTTCGAAAAGCTTACAAGATTTTTTAATGTCTGTCATCCCGGGCAAGATACTACATGACCCGGGATCCATAGATTCCGGATCAAGCCTGCCTGCGGCAGGCAGGTCCGGAATGACAAATTGCTTTAAATTTTCACTTGAAAAATCGCACCTACCAGATATCCGACTATCGCAGATACCATGCCAATAACCATCATCTCTATTCCCTGTTTGATCAAATTTCTTCCCAGTGTTTTCTTTGCTTTGTAATAACCCACTCCGAACAAAGTTACTGCGGAAATAATAAGTCCAAGTACTGTTGCTGGAAAAATAGGCATGAAGAAATATGCTGTTAATGGGATAAATGATCCAACAAGTGCAGAAAGTCCGACGATTACTGCAGCCGGGATCGCATCCTTGTGTTCAATTGGTTCCAGTTTCAGTTCCTGCTCCATCATCACTCGTAACCAAACCTCTTTGTTTCCCGTGATTGTATTTACGATCTTTTCAAGAGTTTCTCCTGTAAAGCCATAGAGTTCATAGAGTGCTTTCACTTCCTCGCGTTCTCCATCCGGTTCATGTTCAATCTCCCACTTCTCGCGTTCATACTCAGATTGATAATAATCGGCTTCAGCAATTTTTGATGTATATGCGACTGCTGCCATA
>CAYXCP010000259.1:0-1596 GCA_964463455.1 uncultured Gammaproteobacteria bacterium | reverse complement strand
ATCAGGATTTACTGAGTGGCTTGATGGTAATACCAGTAACGATTCCTTTGCTGTGCAGTTATATCCTTCTAATCACTGGGATATCGTAGACATCGTTGCAATCGTCAATACAGGGAAAAAAGATATATCCACATCTACAGGCATGAAATCAGCACAAAAGAGTCCTTTTTTCCAGGTCCGCAAAACTCACATGAAAGATAAAATAGACCAGACAAAAACGTATATGCGAGAAAAAGACTTTATCCATTTTGGTGAGCTCGTAGAGGCAGAAGCTCTTGAAATGCATGCAGTTATGCTCACGTCTACACCAGCTCTCATATACTGGCAACCAGGAACTGTGCAATTAATGAAATATGTTCAGAAATGGAGAACTGAAGGTATTCCCGTTTATTTCACCATGAACACAGGACAAGATATTCACCTGCTAGTCGAATCTAAAGATAGGGACCAATTAATATCGTTACTTAAACCGCTTAATGAAGTCCATGATGTGATAGTCAATACAGCTGCTGAAGGTGCACATACTATAGAACATCACTTATTTTAATTCCCGAGTTACGGCTGGAATGATGGGAGTTTGAGCTTTATGCCGCCTCTACTGGTATCAACTACAGTAAGCACATTTCCTGCAACTACTGAGAAGATAGTGAATGCTACCACTACTGCGATAACACCGATAACTGCGTTTGTTATTTTCTGTTGAGCTTTTGCTACCTTATCTTTTTCACCACCAGAAGTTACCCATTCTAAACCGCCCCAGAGCATATAAATTAATGCGGCAAGCGCGGCTACGATAATAAATGATTGTACTGCGACACTTATAAGAGCACTTAAATCCTTCTCAGGAGTACCTGACATGCCTGTTATAGGTGCGTTTATTGTCCCGAATGGATTTGTTGCTGCAGCCATAAGTGTCGTTAAAATCATAGATACATTAAAATGGTAACGTAATTTTGAGAATGCTGGCAATAATTCTCATAAACGTATAACTGAATATCATTACGGCAAGCCCGATAGATGCCCACGTCGCTACTTTCTGAGCTTTACCAATATTATCAGGGCTTCCTCCTGCAGTGAGTATGAGAAAAGCCGCATACAGATACATAACGAGCATCGAAAGTGAACCGATGATGATCGCCATCGGTACGAAAGTGTTTAACAAACCACCTATAGTGCTGAATTTAGCTATTGGGTTTACGCTCGTGTCTTCAAGATTAAGTGCAAGGTATTGCATATGTTACTATGAGTTTATAAGAAATGATTTTTCCTGTCAAGGAGACTATAATAGTAATCTATTATGGATGTACCAAAACACATTGCTTTAATACCTGATGGTAATCGTCGTTGGGCCGAAAACAAGTCACTGCCGTCATTTGAAGGTCATCGGTATGCTGCACAGAAAGTACTGCCCGTGCTCCTTGATCATTGCATTGATCTTAAAATTGAATACCTTACATTCTGGACGGTATCGACTGAAAATATAAAAAAACGAACACCACAGGAAGTGAATAATTTGTTCCAGCTCATGAGATGGTACGTAACATTTAAACTTGAAGAATTCCATAAAAAAGGAGTACGCATTACTACGATTGGTAA
>CAYXCP010000258.1:982-1604 GCA_964463455.1 uncultured Gammaproteobacteria bacterium | reverse complement strand
TCCACTTATCTGGAGGAATACAGTAAGAATTGTGTTCATAAGCTCTTGTATTTGATTAGTATTAGGTTTTCTTACTCACACATAAAATACTCCGCCAGAAATGATAAAATCACAACCGAAAGTGTACTTATATAACAATATTGTACAAAAACCGTGCCCGTAATGACAAATTAAAAGATATTTTACCAAATACACTAACATTCAGCATTTTACATAAATACAAGAAAAAGAACAGGAATGTGGAATTTCCACACTCCTGTTCTACATTATTGGGGAATTAAATGTGAGATTCCACATACGAAAAATGAGGTGTTGAGTTTTGTCACTCATGTATCCCTAAGAATTTTTTTATTTGCATTCCTTTATGAGGAATGCAAACCTCACTAAAGGCAATAAACTATTAATAATAAAAAACATGAAAACAATATTTTATTTATTGCCTAAATTAGCGATTAATATTACATGTGCATACACCATGTACAAGTCACAAGATTATTGGAAAATGTCAAAACATATATGTAAATCAATACTGATAATCATAAAAATATATATCATATATAAGGAATATAAGTCAAAAAACACTTTGTAAATCCTTGATAATTTTCTTGTAGTTATCATCAAT
>CAYXCP010000258.1:363-972 GCA_964463455.1 uncultured Gammaproteobacteria bacterium | reverse complement strand
TTATACCGCCAAATATATATTTAAAAGTTATCATAAAAGTATATTATAATTCTATACAACAAAAATACAATATTTAATAAATATTATTTATATCCTTGATTATTTTTTTATAGTTATCATCAATATCTGAAGGAACAACCGCACGAACTATGGGAAGAGGTTCTTCCGGCTGGCTGTACATCTTGAAACGAAGATGAAAGCTCGGCATGTTTGAATGTGCCGCACTGCCCACGAACTCGCCCGGCTTCAGTGAGGTAAAGAAATTGCTGTCGTAAATATCCTCCTTTTGTGTCGATACAGTGCGGCTGCGGTTCGCTCCACCCCTACCACTGCCGGAAGTACGAGAAATTTTCTGTTTCTCATGCTTGCCGAAAACCAACGGATAGGACTTCAGGGCTTCAACATCTTTGGTACGCCCAAAGAAGACATTACCGAAGTTGGATTCAAGACTGCTCCGGTCATACTTGCCGTACAGCTTCTCAATCTTAGCAGAAGATTGAGTAAGCACAAGAAACGCACACAAGTATTCACGAAGGACTGACGGCATCTTTTCAAAGTCAGCAATCCTGAACGTGGTCGCTTCATCAAGCACATAGACAAAAGGAATCT
>CAYXCP010000258.1:0-353 GCA_964463455.1 uncultured Gammaproteobacteria bacterium | reverse complement strand
TTAGCCATCGTAAAGCGTCTGGAACTGATGGAAAGCATGAGCGAGATAATGGGAGAGATAAGACTCTCAATCTGAAACGAGTTGGCAACGGCAACCAATTTCGGATCTTCAGGGTCAAGCAGGTTATACTGAAAGTCATTGCCTGTAAGGACATAACTTATCTCTTTATTGTTAGCCAAGATACCCAGGTTTCGTGTCAGTGAGCTTAGATAGGAAGCCTGTGTTTTAGGGCTGTCTGCTGCATCAAGGAAACCTTTGGCCAGTGCCCTGCTCTCATGACTGCCATTAAGAAACTCCGTTATCCTCTGTGTACCGGCAGAACACACATAGTTAACGATATGCGGTATTGTACA
>CAYXCP010000257.1:0-1607 GCA_964463455.1 uncultured Gammaproteobacteria bacterium | reverse complement strand
TGTAATAAACGGATGAATTGGAAGTGATAACACTGTCGATGCAAATTCTTCTGTCTTTAGTAGTGTCACCGTATTGAATTCAACGTAGCATTCCTGTTTATGTACAGGAACAGGATAATGTATGAGTGATTGAATGCCACGATCTTTCAAAAATTCCATTAACTGCGCTCTCTTACTGACACGCAGAACATATAAGTGATACGCATGATCATTATTCGGTGCAATTTCTGGTAGTGTAATCTGGGAAATAGTGCGAAGAGACGCATCGTACAGTGATGCTACATACTGGCGATTTTTTATAGACTCATTTAGATGAGTTAGCTTTACACCAAGAATGGCAGCTTGAATTTCATCAAGGCGACTGTTGATGCCTTTTACTTTGTGGTAATACCGTGTTTCCTGACCATAGTTTCGCAACATCTTTGCCATGGTGTAGAGTTTCTCTGAATTTGTGACAATGGCTCCCCCATCTCCATACGCTCCCAAATTTTTTGTTGGGTAGAAACTAAAACATCCTGTGTCTCCTATAGATCCAGCATGCTTTCCTTGCTGCATTGCCCCATGTGCCTGACATGCATCTTCCACGACATAGAGATTATGTTTTTTCGCGATATGAGTGATTTCCACCATATCTGCCATTTGTCCAAATAGATGTACCGGAAGAATCGCTTTTGTCTTTGACGTAATTGCATTTTCAATCAGAGTCGTATCCATGAGCGCATGCTCGTTCACATCAATAAATACAGGCGTTGCCCCGGCATTTGTTATCGCAAGAATTGTGGCTACCGCGGTATTTGAAATAGTGATGACTTCATCGCCTTTCCCTATACCTAATGCCATGAGTGATAATTGAAGAGCATCTAAGCCATTTGCCACACCTATACAGTATTTGGCGCCCACAAACTCTGCAAATGCCTTTTCAAATTTTTCGACTTCAGTTCCTAATATGTACCATCCGCTTGCAGATACACGAGATAGCGCTTCATCGATCTCACTTTGAATATGTGTGTATTCTTTCTTAAAATCATTCATGAGAATCATAGATCACTCCTTTGTAAAAATTCTGAATAATTTCTAATATAATCAGATTCTATATATACATCTGAAGCCACGACCAAAAGGATAGTACCAGGTTTAAATGCTACCATCTCATGCCAAAGCATTCTTGGTAAATATATACCCATATTTGGTTTATTGAGTGTGATTGCCTCTTTTTCTTTTCCGTTATCTAAGATAATCGTAATACTTCCGCTTATGCAAAATAGTACCTGATCAGTTTTTTTATGTGCATGGAGACCACGTACAGCATTTTTGATCACGTCGAAAATATAGTAAACCCGCTTAATTTCAAATGGGATATGGGTTTTGCTTTCCATAAAGCACAGTGAACCTTCATCAGAAATTTTTGGGATTGTAATAATTTGAGATAACTTTGTTTTAGTTGTGTTCATATAACTCCTTTTCTTTAACCTTCTACGGCTAATCGGGCAACTACCATATCTGAAATTTCGGTAGTAATTTTTTCTTGTCTTGCTTTGTTATAAATGAGGGTCAAATCACGAATAAATGACTTAGCGTTGTCAGTGGCATTTCTCATAGCAACCATT
>CAYXCP010000256.1:0-1617 GCA_964463455.1 uncultured Gammaproteobacteria bacterium | reverse complement strand
CAGTAGGGTAAAACCAAGTTCTCAAAATCATTGATTACTTCATCAACCGACATCCCTTCTACTGGAAATTTAGTTATAAGTTTTTTACCTTCATCAATAGTGAGATGCTTACTTGATATTTTTTTTTGTAGTTTAAATTTTATTCCAATATCAAGAATGCGGGTGAAGATTGACTTTGACTCTTTAGCATTTTTTGCATCTAGGAACATAAGTGTGCATTAAGTTATACCGTGTAGATAATACCATATCAAGCATGAATATGGTACTGACATTATTACTCCAGGAATAATCTGCATTCAGGTCCTTTACATTTCTGTGGCGAATGATTACTGATACGAAGAATCTCTTCATATTTCCTGAGAGCATCAATAACCTGGTCAGGTGTTTCACAGATGGTATAAACTTTCATTTCTTCAGGACGGATCATCATATGCTCCTTAAAATCATTCATGAGATGATGCCAGAAGCCACCGTATAAAAGGAGCGGTTTGTGATGGTCGATGTATAGTCGTGCGACTCCCCATGCCATCGCAAACTCTGAAATGGTACCTGATCCACCGTTAAATACTATATAGGCATCACCGAGTTCAAGAAGTTTTTTTGTTCGCATGATATAGTTCGATTCTTCGTATGAGGTATCTGCTAAATTTGCTGCGACTTCTCCTTTAAAATTAGAGGCAAGTTCAGGACGATAATACACAACAGCTGTTTTACCCCCCACTTCTTTAGCGCCTTGTGTAGCCGCAAGCATTACTCCTGGTCCTCCGCCGTTTACTACTGTTCTATTTGTTTTTGCAACTGCACGGGCTACAGCGCGGGCGTCTTCAAAATTACGCTCTCCTGCTTCGCCATTAGCGCAACCGAAAAATGATACAGATTTTATTTCATGATGATGCGGGTTATGATTTTCCATGCTAACAGTATATCAGCTTTATGAACATTTCAAAGCTGCTTTACACTGTGCTTTTTGGTCAGCGTTCTGCAGACTTTCACATGCCGCGCACTGTGCTGCCTTCATATCCTGCGCACCCGATCCTGACTGCTGAGCTTTCTGCATCTCCTGGGCCTGTTTCATCATTGCTGAATAGTCAGTGAACTTAATATTTGTTGGAGGTACGAATGAGGTTGTGTTAAGAGTCCAGGCATCGCAGTGATAACTGATTTTTTTGTTCATATCAACGTATTTAGCAGTATCGCCTTGTGCTTTTTCTATATCTTTTTTCATATCTTCAGTCACCGTAATCTTTACGCCCTGTGGCATTGCTGATGACCACATATACATAGTCGTTCCATCATTTATTACACTTCCTGTGGTTTCCTTCCCTGCTTTGTCTGTGATACTATAATCACTTCGCATTTTGCCTGCAGAGATGAATACCTTACCAGACATCTTACCTGATGCTTCATCATTGTAGTCATACGAACACGATTGTGTTTTTCCTGACGTAAGAAGTTCTGATAGTGACATCAGTGCAGATTCATTCTTCGGTTCTTCCTGTTTTACCATAGAGGTACCGTTTTCCTTTTGGGGAGCTACTGTTTTTTTAGAAAATACGAGTGCACCGCCAACCAGAAGGAGCAATAATATAACACCGATTATGAGTGTTTTTTTATTCA
>CAYXCP010000255.1:0-1619 GCA_964463455.1 uncultured Gammaproteobacteria bacterium | reverse complement strand
GCATTCCTATTGCAAACTTCCGGTGGTAGCCCAGAAGCAATCAAGAAAGCACGTGACCTCATGACCTCATGCATTACGGGACTTATCCTCATTATATTCTCTGTATTCATCCTGAGACTGATCGGATATGACATCCTGAAACTGCCAGGATTTGGAGGTTAAAAGAAGTAAATTCTGAGAAGAGTACAAATGTTTATCTCTTCCTAGAAAGAGTTGTTATCTGATGAATATTCTTCCATCAACTAAAGAATCAAGCTTTATGGATGGGTCAAGATACCTCTCTTGAGCCACGCTCCGATGGTCTACTGCTTGTTCAATTACTTCCACATTATAGTGGCAAAATAACTAAGATGCGTTTCTTACAGAGACGATGGATGATAAATAAATAACCTCGAAACGTTGCAAAACAGTAACAGTGAGTGTTTAACAACAGATGTTATAGGTTTGACAAATATATTGAGGATTACTCATATGCTTTGCAGAAAAAACAGGTGTGTACTAGCTGTTATACCATAAATGCTACTACTGTAATAATAATTTTTAAGGAGATTTAGAGGTCCTGTCCAAATTTCTTTGCCTCTGGAATAAGGTCCTGAACAAATGATGTGGGCTGAGTATCAGGTGTGTTCGCAGATGAACGATTGGATGGTCTTCGGAACGGCGCCTGGAAGAATCCTTTCAGATTAAGTTTATCCATTGCATTCTTCGTAGCATTACTACCACCAAACATATTCAAAAGGCCTGCACCTTTACTAAAGAGTGACAATCCACCGCCCATGCCGGCTGCTGCGCCACCGAAGAACATGCCGAGCCCCGCATTACCCATACCCGAAGATTTGAGCCCGAGCATATCTTTTGCCATGCCGACAAGATCTGGGATCATAAAGAGTAATCCCATGCCTACTACATATACAAATGCACTCTGATTCAGTCCATACAGATAAGGCGGCGCCCAAAATGTCTTTCCGATACCAAATGCCTGGCCTACACCACCCCCTAAGCTTTGATCCACACCGTAGCTGTTTACAAAGATATTGCCTAACATAAACAGGATTGTAACGATGGGGAATGTAAGTACTTCACCAAGTAAGCTGCGGAACCAGCTGGAGAACGCTTTGTTTCCGGGGATTGCTTCAAACAGCATATACATGGGAGCAAAGATGATATACAGCATGATCATAAGATATGACTTGAGAAGCAGGAAAAAGATACGGAAAAAAAGCATTAGTATGGTAATGAATATGAAAAAACCAGCAAGAATAGGAAGAGCTAGAATACCAAAACGTCCCATAACAAGAATAGTAAATGGTATTCCAACGAGAGGTTTTGGTAAGTTTCCGAGTCCAAAAGTAAATAATGTCACATTGGTAAATAGATCAAATGCTCCTGTTGTACCAAAAAGAGATGTAACATACGATGTTAACACAAGTGATCCGACTCCGCCTAAAATCCATACAAATATTCTTATAGGACCCGGTAATAATAATAAAATGCTGTTTCCCAGGGTAAAGATATTCACCATCATATCAATAGACCGTGAATCAAGTATGTTGCCCATAAGCAACTTAAATGCACCACTCATTGCGCTACCTCCGCCGCCGGCTGATAAATAATTTGCA
>CAYXCP010000254.1:705-1620 GCA_964463455.1 uncultured Gammaproteobacteria bacterium | reverse complement strand
GTTCTTGCAGCGGATAATTCTAATAAAATCAGATCACTTAGGAATGAACTGATTTTAAGAAATATTCCCTACAACGATTTCACCAGTACGATGACGATAGGGACGTCTGAAGAACAGGTAACTAATACTTCAAATACTTCTGAATCCGACTTGGAATATTATGGCATTTGTACATTCGCACAATCCGATTTGCTTCGTGAATTAACAAAAAAATTTTCACTTTTCCGATAACATGATATTATAAATGTATATGAAGAATACTACACCTAAAACACTTGAAGGCATGTGTGAAAGTTGCCTTATGCCATTTGCAAAAGACCCCAAGGGAGCAAGCAGAGAGCATGAGAAATATTGCTCTTACTGTTTCACAAACGGAAAATTATGTTATGAAGGAACTGATGTGAATGTGTTTAAGAAAGCGATGATCGAAGCGATTGTCGCACGAGGCGAAAGCAAATTTAAGGCATATCTTTTTGCTTTTATGGCAGGTTTTGCTCCGAGATGGAAAAAGAAGAGTTCATCGTAATATCATGAAACAAACACTCGGACTCATAGCACTTGTCGTTCGGGATTATGATGAGGCAATAAAGTTTTATACCAAAAAACTTCATTTCAAATTAGTAGAAGACACGTATCAACCTGAACAGGATAAACGATGGGTTGTTGTATCCCCTCCTGGGAATACCGGCGCACAGATACTGTTAGCTCGTGCTTCCAAACCGGAACAAAAGCCATTTGTTGGTAATCAGACAGGTGGACGTGTTTTTCTATTTCTGTACACTGATGATTTCTGGAGAGATTATACAGAGATGACATCACTCGGAATTACATTTATTCGCAAGCCAAGCGAGGCAACATATGGAACGGTCGCAGTTTTTGCGGATCTCTATGGTAATATGTGGGATCTTGTTGAGC
>CAYXCP010000254.1:322-695 GCA_964463455.1 uncultured Gammaproteobacteria bacterium | reverse complement strand
AAATAGTTAACAGGATGTAGAAGTTTTTTCAATATGATATAGTTTGTTTATACAAAAAAGAGATTATGACTTTACCTTTTCATATACTGTGTGCGTGCTTAAGTATTATATCTTCATCAGTAACTGCCTGGGTACCGTCTCGTGCGAAGATCTACATTTCGATGATTCTTTCTTTTATGACCCTTGTAAGCGGAATTATACTAATGAGTATATATCCTGAGACAGTAACCCGATCGTGTCTTCTCGGAATTGCGTATACAATGTTTACCATCTCTACACTTCGGAAGTCCTCTGTTGCATTGATTAAGAGTTGAACAATAGTATTGTACTGAACATTTAGGATCTATTTCAAACCTTTGGCTATTGTTTCTTT
>CAYXCP010000254.1:0-248 GCA_964463455.1 uncultured Gammaproteobacteria bacterium | reverse complement strand
ACCATGCAACGTAAATGTGGGGATACCATATTTAACACACTCTACTGCTTCTGGTACCAATTCAAGAACTAATCCACGTAAAGTCCGTAACATTTCTTGAGTTTCCTTGTCCTGAATTGAAATATGATCATCAATCGTTTTTGGCGAGCTCATACTGCGAAGTAGTATTTATGATTTTTTTGCAGGACTATATGTCATAGATTTGATTATAAGGGCTATACCACCTGCAGCAAATGAAAATAATACTA
>CAYXCP010000253.1:0-1635 GCA_964463455.1 uncultured Gammaproteobacteria bacterium | reverse complement strand
TCATATCTTCTTTCGATAAATGTTTGTAGAAAAAGAGCTTTTTAATAATCGAAAGTGATGCTTCAAATTCAGGTTGCACAACGATATCGACTCCCAGATCTTTCATCCTTATATGGTGCGCATGGCTATGAACACGGCTGATGAAAAGTAAATTGTTATTTAGTTTTTTTGCATTCAAAATGATAGACTCCTGAGAGAAACTATCAGGGACAACAGACACGAGAGCAACAGCATTCCGCACGCCTGCATATATTAAAATATCCATGTCTGTCGGATCACCATACATAATACGGACTCCTTCTTTCTTCGCTTTTTCAACCATGTGATAGTTGTAATCGATGGCTATAAAAGGAATATGAGCAAGTGTCAGTGCTCTGCCGATATATGAACCCACACGTCCATATCCACAGATAATAATGTGTTTTTGCATTTCTTCCTTATCAAACATCACCGGTGAAAAGTCGAGCTTGTTTTTAATATACGTTTCGAGCTGAGGTATAAATCTCCGTATAGTCAGTCTTATATGGGAATAAATGGAATCTTTATTATTTATAAGTACGGGGGTCAGAATGAGAGTCAATAATACTGAAGTAATGAGTGCCTGGTACTGCTCAGAAGTATAGAGTTGATTTTTGAACGCGATAGACAGAAGAATGAATGCATTTTCGCTTACCTGAAATAGAAATAGTCCCATTGACAACGAAACTTTTGAGCTGAATTTCATGAATGCAAAAACACCTATAACAATAGCTACTTTTATGAAGATAAACGTTGAAGTATATAAGAGTATTTGAGGCAACAACTGGAATAAAGATCCTAGCTGAATATGAGTTCCGATAAACACAAAAAATATGATGGCCATGATATCACGCAATGGCCTGATTTGAGAAAATATATGATAGTGTTCCAGCGTCTGTGACACAAGGACGCCAGCAATAAACACACCTATAAGCATAGGCACACCTAACCAGGCCGATATAGAGGCTATAAGAAATATAAATATGATAATAAAGAGATTAAGCAGTTCTCTCGATACACGTGAGATACGGTCAAATAACGGCGGTACCAATCGCTTGCCACCAACATACAGAATAGTCAGAATAAGTGCAGTCTCCCCCATTCCAAAAAGAATGCTTTTAATAAGATCGAACGGTGATACATCAGACGCATTCAGATATCTAAACAATAATATGAATGGGATGAAACAGAGGTCCTGAAACATCAGCATGCCCGTGGTGAGCTCTCCTACAAACGAAGATTCCTCTCCTTTATCCTGGATAAGTTTTGCAACGAGTGCAGTCGATGATGATGATACTGCGATACCTATGAGAAATGCTTGCAGTAACGAAAATCCGAACAACGAAGTGGCGATAGTTATAGCCAGGATCGTAAACAATACTTGAAACAAACCTCCAAATACAATGAATTTTTTAAGTACTATTATTTTTTCAAAGTTCACTTCCAGTCCTACCGTAAACATCAGCAGAATAATACCAAACGAAGCGAAATTCTCGACACCGTTTGAATTGACTATCGGTGAAAAGAATGTGCCTATGACGAGGCCGCCAAGGATATATCCGATAATTGAGGGCAGTTGGAATTTACGAAAGACATAACCGAAAGCAAACGGAATAC
>CAYXCP010000252.1:1322-1638 GCA_964463455.1 uncultured Gammaproteobacteria bacterium | reverse complement strand
TGCGCAGAAAAAGATATGATGAAAGAAGAGTGCGAAGCTAAAGTTGCTGAAGCTCAAGCGACACACGAAGCCTAAAGCTTACAAAATAGACATAGTACCCAGGTACTCAGTAGTTGATATACTGACTGTATGTCTACATCCAGCTTAACTCCAAAAAATGTTCAACTTTTGGGCGATAAATCATTTGTTTTTACCGATCGAAGTCACGGAAATATGAGTCTTCAAGTAGGAGACACTTCACAAGCGCTTGATAATAGAAAACAAATCTTACGTTCACTACCAAAGGGTAGAAGAAATGTTGCAATTCGCTCCCAAC
>CAYXCP010000252.1:0-1312 GCA_964463455.1 uncultured Gammaproteobacteria bacterium | reverse complement strand
AACGTTATTTGTAGTGAAGAAGATCAACCAACAGACATAGATACTCTGGGATTTGAATATTACGATTGCGATGCACTTATAGTTAACACTCAAACTAGTTCTGCTTGGATATTCCCAGCAGATTGTATATGCCTAGTGTTGTATTCAGATGTATCTCCGTATACCTGTCTGGTGCATCTAAGTCGCGTGACCTTAGAAAGTAAACTTCTAGAAAATGCAGTTATGCGCTATCTAAAATTATGTGAAATTAATGTATCTAATATTCGCGTGTATCTCAGTCCACACGTACAGGCAAGTAGTTATATATTTCCTAACACTATGTATAAGAAAATATTTGATCACTCATGGGATACGTACATTACTATTTTACCCAATAACACTGTCAGTGTAGATCTCGGTGGTCGCCGTATCATTAAACTCAATAACTTAGGGATATCGAATACTAAGATCAAGAAAAGTCCTATTAATACGGCAAATGGTGACTATTTTTCCCAGAGCAGAGGGCATGATATAGAACATTTACGCGGTAGGAATGCCGCAATACTATATTCCAACCATTGATACTTTTTAATCATATGATGTAGAATACGCCAATGTCCGCTAATCTAGTACGCACCATTGAAGCTGATACAGATATGTGTCGATGGCTTGATGATCTATCTCATTCTTTTCCACCAAGTCTTACTACAGGACATGAAGTTGAAACTTTCGAGTGGGTTGAATCGCAATTAGCTGATATACCAGCATCACCTCAGGTAAATGTGGAGCATCCAAACTATGATCAAAAATGCGTACCTCGTATTTTGCGCATTGTTGGACTACCACTTGCTCAACCAATTCCGCCAACTCCATCTCGTTATCAATCTACTGAATCCGCTGATGTGCAAATGCTTGATATTCCACATATTGCAATAGCTTCTATGTTTGGCTATGCATTTGGTAATTCACTTGTACGTGGTGGGCGAATAATATGTGATATTTTCTCTCGTGGTGGTTTTGAAGATAAGAAAGACTCTGCATTTGGTTCAGAGCGAGAATTTGACTATCATGCGGATGGTGCTGTTTTTCCATCGGTTATGCCAGATCTACTTTCGCTACGCTGCGTCAGAAATAGCAACAAAGTGCCAACGCTTCTTAGTACAGTAGATCAAAACGATTTCGATACAGATACATGGGACGCTCTTCATGACCCAGTCTATACAATTTACTATGAGCAAGCTGATGATTCAGCACACCATCTTTCGGGAACACCTTTGGTAAGTTCAGATAAACATGGGGTTCGTATAATTCATTACTATGGCAAATCAAAACT
>CAYXCP010000251.1:0-1642 GCA_964463455.1 uncultured Gammaproteobacteria bacterium | reverse complement strand
TAATATTTATATATTAATATACGATTTGATATGTGAAATGGTATAATATTGTATGGCACCTGAGGATAAAGAAAATAATCGCAGGAACGGACCTCGTCCTAGAGGTTCTAGAAGACCAGAAGGAGCAGCGGTATCTGCCGTAACTCCGGAACAGGAAGCTGCTGGCTTAATTGTTCTTAAAGCAGAGGTGAAAGCGGCTGCCGAAGCAGCGAAAACTGCAAACGATAAACAAGATGCTACTGCTAAACTGGTACATAATCTTACTACACCTAACATTGACGTTAATAAACATCTTACAGACAAAGCAAATAAAGACGGGTCGTATACCGATAAACTTCCAGGAAATACGGTAAAAGGAACGGAAGATACAATCAAGTATAGAGCTTACCTCATACACGCAACAATCTCACATGTCATCGATGCATATACTGAAGATCAAGATTTGATTCCTGTTAAAGCAGGTGAACCATCACGTTATGTTATAGATAAACTCATCGCAAACATAAATACGAGTAAATCGGATGATAAAGGTCTAACAGAAAAGAATACATCATATATTCAAAGTGTCTTGGCAAAAGCTCTGGATGAAAGCTTGAAAGTAGATAACTTATTATCAGATGCTTTGACTAAAGAACAGTGGGATGCTTTGTATCGTATCGACCCTGCCATGTATAACAAAGTCCATGCAGCGGTACTCGAAGCTGCCACTGATGCAGGTGTTGCAGAGGAAAAACGAAAAGCATTTGCTCAGGCCGATCATTTGCGTAAGAATCCCTTACCCACTGAGAAAAAAGATAAGCATAAGATTGAACGTCACACTCCTGAAGAAGCTGATAAGTTAGCAGATTTTGAACGCGCAGTTTCTCATTTTCTTTCAATATTGAAACCGGTAAGAGGAGAGTATAATGCGGCAGTTAACGCTATCGGGAACTATGTTAACACATATTTGTATGATGATGCAATATATAGAGCATTTCGTGATTTTGCGACAAAACCATTACCCACAGTAAAGAAGAACGCTGACAACACTTATAAAATAACTCCAGAAGGCAGTATAGAAGATGAAACTCCATCATATGGGTTAGGGTTAACTATAGAACAATTTGAAGAATTTGTCCAAATAAACAAAAAATCAATACCTACTATCATAACTGATCGGGAAAGTGATAATCAAACCCTTGAAGCTTATAATATTAAAGCAGAAGATTTCAGAGCATTAAACGATCTTCATATTGACGCACAGCTCCGACTGGTGGACGATTCTAACATTCCTGTAACAGAGAAGTATTTTTATAGGAAGGATGGTGGGATTGAGCTTACTGATTATGGAAAACAGCAGATGGCTCATGCCGTATACGTGTCGGTAAATAAACTACTGGGGAAAATTACATCTACCATGAATGTAGAATGGAGAAGTCTATGGGACAACTACTACGAAGGAAGTATTCAACGTGTAATTGAAAATAGCTTATTTAAGACATATCAGTCAAGTGAAGTAATGAATACTATCAAAGATTTAGTTGGTCGAGATGAGCGAAATCAATACTTAGTAGATAGCTCAATTGCAAAATATATTGAATTTGTTCGTGGTCTACGTGTGCAGTACCATAATGAAATTAGTACCCGTCAGAATTATTTTGAC
>CAYXCP010000250.1:665-1645 GCA_964463455.1 uncultured Gammaproteobacteria bacterium | reverse complement strand
TCACGATATGGCATAGTAGATGCTGTAAATGTCGAAAAAAATATTTGGCAAATTAAACACTTATTGGAAAAACCAAAGGCAGATGAAGCTCCGTCAAATTTAGCAGCACACGGATGTTATGTTTTGACACCAGATGTTTTTGAACATCTGGAGCAGACTAAACCGGGCAAATCAGGTGAAATTTGGCTTACAGATGCCATAAAAGATCTTATGAAAACTCGTCCTGTATATGCCTGTGAAGTTGAAAATGCAAAATATTATGATACAGGTAATAAGCTGGAATATTTGAAGACTGTTATCGAATTCGCCCTTACTCACAAAGAACTCAATGGCGACTTCCGCGCATATCTCAAAAGTCTAAAGATTTAATACTTCATCTCTGGTCATCCTCGCGAAGGTGAGGATATGTCTTATCTGTGGGGTTATATGGTTCCCTGATGAGGTAGGGGGATTAATATAGCGGTGCTTTCCCGTATATAATTACTTTTGTTCCCTGGTTGTCTTGTGTTGATGGAGTAGACCACGCTTTGGGATTTGTAACAACAGGAGTAGCCCACTCATACAAGAGTTTTGCGTCCTCATTTCTCATGTTTATACACCCATGACTCATCGGATGACCAAAGTTGTTATGCCAGTATGCTCCATGGAAGCTGAACCCACGCATTTTTTCAATTTCATTATTATAAAAAAACATAACATACGGCACATTCGGTAAGTAATAATATGTGCCTTTTTCCTTACTGCCTCCTTGCATCAGTTGACTACGAACTTTTGTCCATATTGTAAATTCTCCTGTTGGTGTCCACCCCCAAAGGCCTGTTGAAACAGTAAATTCATAGACCAACTTTGTACCCTCATATGCGTACGTCCTTTGATTGGTTAAATCCACCTCTATTCGTTTATCGGAAGTGTTTTGTTGACCGAGCACATCAGAGAGTGGAGTGAATGAAGACGGAATTGGGGGAGTAACTGTTTTTCCA
>CAYXCP010000250.1:0-655 GCA_964463455.1 uncultured Gammaproteobacteria bacterium | reverse complement strand
TGAGTTCTCACCTCGAATGAGAGATGCTAGACTTTCAGTATCTGCGAGTGGGGATGTATCATTATCGACGAATAATCTCTGTTGCGAAGTAATATATGCAAAAGCGACATATGTGCATATCAATAGTAATAGTAACAGAATATTGCGTTTCATCGTATTATCCACTTACTATGAATGATTGTCATCAAATCCGTCAATATGACAAATCATAAAAGTCTTTATATGCATGTTTCGGACTTGCTGTATCTATTCGTCTTTTGATACGATATCTCCATGCGTATGAGAAATGTTGGAACAATTTTATGGCATGCAAAACACGAGGTTTTTCATGTGGTTTTAGGCATTCTATGGCTTCTCATATTAAATTCTAAATGGCAACAAATGACGTATCTGTGGATACTCATAGCCGTTATAGGAAGTCTGATACCGGATATTGATCATTTGATCTATTTTTTTACGTATGGGAGGAAAGATTCTTATACAAGACAGATTTTTTCATTCATCAAACGAAGAGAATGGAAAGATTTGGTATCCTTTATAGAGGTAGGGCATAAGCATAATACGAATCTGGCATTTCATAATGTCTATGTTGTTTTATTCCTGATATGCTCAACATATATTGTGTATTCCAAGGATTATAGAATCGGCACGATCC
>CAYXCP010000249.1:0-1655 GCA_964463455.1 uncultured Gammaproteobacteria bacterium | reverse complement strand
GACAGTAAGTAAATTAGAGCCTAGTGATTGTATCTGAGTTTCTATTGATTTCTGACTGGATTGACCAAGAGAAATAAGTGCGATAACACTTCCAATACCGATAATAATGCCCAGGACAGCAAGCCCTGTACGCATTTTATTGATCGATAGTGTTCCGATACATTCTATGATTAATTCGCCTATTTCCATAGTATTATTTTGCCGCTTTGGCAATCTTCTGATGTTTATTTAACTCATCACTTAGTATTTTTCCGTCACGGATAACAAGGATGCGTGTTGCATGCTGAGCAATATCAGGTTCGTGAGTAATCATCACAATTGTATGTCCCTCTTTATGTAACTGCTGAAAAATACTCATGATTTCATCAGCCTGAGCAGTTGCTATATTACCTGTTGGTTCGTCTGCAAGGAGTATTGATGGATTCATAACAAGTGAACGAGCTATCGCTACACGTTGCTGCTGACCTCCCGATAATTGATTTGACGTGTGTAGCATTCTATTTTCGAGACCAACCATCGTTAAATATTTTTTTGCTTTTTCCTCGCGTTCTTCTCTGGGAACTCCTGCATAAGCCATAGGTAACATCACATTTTTCATAGCAGTCGTTCGGGGCAATAAGTTGAACGCCTGAAATACAAAACCGATTTTTCGATTGCGTATATCAGCAAGGTCATCTTCAGACAACGTTCCTACTTCTTCGCCATCCAGAACATAAGATCCGGACGTTGGTCTGTCGAGCGCGCCCAGAATATGCATGAGAGTGGATTTGCCTGAACCTGACGGTCCCATAATAGCTACAAACTCACCTTTTTTTATCTCAAACGAAATATCATCTAGTGCAGTAGTTTCCAGAACGTCAGTTTTATATACCTTCGAGAGGTGTGAGATCGTAATCATAAGAGTTAAAAGAATTAGTTTCTTATCCTGACAGCATTTCCGCCTCTTGCTCCTCCAAAAGTACTAAATACAGATGTGGTTGATGTTGTTGTAGCTCCGGTGGTGGTTGTGCCGGTAACAACAGTGTCGCCTTCGGATAACCCGGATGTTATTTCAGTCTGTGTATCTGAAGCTGCTCCAATCTCTACAGGTACTGTCTGAGGTTGTCCGTTTTTCATAACTTTTACTGTCGATGTACCATTGGTTGTAGTGACAGCTGTTGATGGGACAAGAAGGACATCATCTTTTGTGAGTGTTATGATATTAGCCGCTGCTGACATGTTTGGAAGAACTTCTGGGACCTGTGTATCAAGAGAAATGGTTACCGGATAGGTAGTCACACCGTTTGTAATAGATCCGATACGATCAACGGCTGCGACTTTTCCTGTAAACGTTTTGTCTTTAATGCCATCAAATGTTACCGTAACTTTCTGCCCGACCTGAACGGTCGGGACATCGATTTCTGTTAAGCCTACAGATATGATAGGAGTTCCATCTTTCTGAATAACAGCTACACGATTTGATGTGGGAGTTGAAGAACTTCCTGTTGTTGTAGATGATAACGGCATGCCGGGAATGATAGTTATATTGTTAATCTTTCCTGCATCCGGTGCGGTTACAGTCGCCGAAGTGAGTTGATATGTTGCCCATGCGTTTGAAAGTGAAGATTGTGCCTGTGAAATAACAGCTTGCTGACTTTTGTATTTTGCCTCAGCAG
>CAYXCP010000248.1:1239-1661 GCA_964463455.1 uncultured Gammaproteobacteria bacterium | reverse complement strand
AGGTTGTGCTAGGGCGCTCATTGATGAGCTCGTGACAATCGCAAAGAATGATCCAGAATGTATTGGTATACAGGTTGAAATGGATACTACAAAGTATTATGCATGTAAATTGCTAATGAGTATGGGCTTCGTATTTTCGGGTACAGAGTTGTATGTATGGGAAAATAAAGCACCAACGACATATTCTAAAGAAGTTATTTATTTTTATTATCCTCTATAATGTATATGAAAAAACACTTCTTCATCATCCCTGGCTTTCAAAGCAAGGCACCTTACATGGCCTATAAATGGCTTGTCTGGTATTTAAAAGCGAAGGGTTACGATGTAGATATAGTGCCCATTCAGTGGAAGTATCGCACGATGGATAATTCGGTAGAGGAATTTAAAACTTTCTATAATAAACACAAATCAGAGATTAATTA
>CAYXCP010000248.1:0-1229 GCA_964463455.1 uncultured Gammaproteobacteria bacterium | reverse complement strand
ATGGTGCAGTAATTGCGCTTATGACAGCTCAGGAGCTTGTGCCAAAGAAAGTGTTTCTCTGCTCGCTCAGTCCTGATTTTAAGGAAGATATTCCGTGGGCTCTCAAGCACTTTCCAGATATTGTGAAATATATAGGCAAAAGAAGATTCGAAAATGTGAAGACACGAAGCGCACTTGCTATCGCAAAAAAGCTTACTATTCCATCAGTAGTATTCTACGGAGAAACTGAGGGTAAGAAATTTACTCAGCTAAAAAAGAGATGTGAAGAAACGGTGAAGCTTGCTCGAAAGTCAAAGTTAATTGTTGTTAAAGATGCGCCACATAAAATTGACGACCCGGAATACAAAAAAGCGATTATGAAGGAAATTGATACATTAAAAATATGAACCTCATTGAAAGGTATATTCTTAAGAAGGGTGAAAGAGATTTGCTACCTTTCAGATTGAGTGGCGAGCAGATTTCTGGCTTGTTAATTCAGTATCAAGAATCCATTCCACTTGTACAAGAGTTGTATAAAAAAGTGGGGTATTGGCATGGAACCGGAAGGTTTCACTATAAGTCTCTTGGGGAGGGTCGTTATAATGAAATAAATTTTAATGAAACGGTTGATATTCTTGCCTCTATTATTGATAAAGGCGAAATTGCAACTCACGATGAACCGTGGTTACAGAAAATAGAAGGGATTGATACGTCGACCGTCTCACATACGCCCTACCGTATGTATGCCCGCCTGTACGCATGTTTACATTTGTATGAAAAGAATAAACTGAAATATGAATTTGGTACTCAAAAGATTTGGATGTCTATACTTAAAAAGATTCAATTTTCAAGTTCTGAGTTTATATATTTTTTAATCTTTCGTGCAATACCACAACTAGTTAATATTAATACATATACGCATATCAAACAGTTTATACATGCTCTACGTAAGCCAGATAGCGCAAAGCTTAATTTGTTTAAATCCTATTTAATTAAGTCTGATATAGAGAATAATTACCCTATCTTAATAGGTATTGATAAGTCTATTCCAGTCATGAAAGAGACTGTTCTTAGTAGATTAGAGACAAGAACTGATTCGGCCATAGGAATTGAACACATAAACCATATAGAAGTACCGTTAGATAATGTACTAGAAACCAAGGACTTTTTGAAAAAGAAAGATATTGCGCTTGAGGTTGTCCCTATGGAATTTGGCGAAATGTATTGTAGTGAATGCACATTACAAAATC
>CAYXCP010000247.1:0-1676 GCA_964463455.1 uncultured Gammaproteobacteria bacterium | reverse complement strand
TTTCATTTTATGAACGAGTAAAGGTACCAGCACCGACCTGGTGCCCGGAATGCAGGTTAGTTCGGCGTATGAGTTATCGTAACGAGCGTACTTTATACAAGACTAAGTGTCAGGCAAAAGGGCATAATGAAGAAGTAATATCTATTTTTTCTCCTGATAAGCCAGATAGAATCTACTGCGCTTCTGCATGGGATGGGGATGGTTGGGATCCCATGTCTTATGGTAGAGATTATGATTTTTCTGTTTCTTTTTTTGAGCAAATGCGTGAGCTTTGGAAGAATGTTCCAGATAAGGCACTTTTCAATATAAATCCTATAAATAGTGATTATTGCAGTATTACTCAAGATAATAAGAATTGTTATCTAGTAATCGGAGGAGACTTCAACGAGGATTCTCTTTATTCTTCTTTTATTCTGCATTCCAAAGAATGCATGGATTGTTTGCTTCTATCGAAGTGTGAGAAAAATTATGAAACAATAGACTGTAATTCTTGTTTCAACTTGAAGTATAGTAGATACTGCGAGACCTCTTATGATAGTGTGTTTCTTTTTAATTGTAGAAACTGCCACGATTGTTTCGGTTGTGTGAATTTAGTAAGTAAGCAATACTGCATTTGGAATGTTCAGTATAGTAAAGAGGAATATTTTGAAAAATTAAAACAGATAGACTTGCGATCCTATTCTGTTGTTCAAAAAATTAGGGAAGAATTCCACGCCTTTAGTCTTAAATTTCCAAGACGATTTGCTAAGATTATAAAATCAGTAGATGTCTCAGGTGACTTTATAGAAGAAGCTAAGAAGTGCACGCGTTGTTTTTCTGTCTTTGGCGGGGCAGAAAATAGTAAAAATTTATGGTTGATATATTCTCAAGTAAAAGACTCTCACGACATAGATCACTCTGGGCTTAATTCTATCGAGTGTTATGATTCTTCGAGCGTATATCCCGGAAATCAAGTTTTATTCTCGAGATTTATTTGGGATGGCCATCATATTGAATATTCTTACAATTGTACGAATTGCTCGTATATCTTTGGTTGTGTGGGGCTCAAGAATAAGAAATATTGTATTTTTAATAAACAATACACTAAAGAAGAGTATGAAAAAATTAGAGAAAGTATTGTAAATCATATGATTGAACACCCCTATATAGACAGGGTAGGGATAGTGTATAAATACGGTGAATTTTTCCCAGTAGATCTGTCTCCTTTTGCTTACAACGAAACTGTCTCAATGGAGATAAATCCTTTAAGTAAGGCAGACATAGAGAGTCTGGGATATAAATATAAAGAAGACAAAGATAGAAATTATAAAATAGAAATCTTGTCTAAAGATTTGCCTGATAATATCTCTGAGATAGATGATAGTATAATAAACGTTGTGATTGGGTGTGAACACGACGGTTTGTGTAACGATAGTTGCACTAAGGCCTTCAAGATAACTGAACAAGAATTTGCGTTTTACAAAAATTACAATATTCCCGTGCCCAAACTATGTCCTAATTGTAGGTATGTTAATAGATTAAAAGAAAAGAATCCTCTCAAGCTTTGGCATAGAGCTTGTATGCGTGAAGGTTGCCAAAATGAATTCGAAACTAGTTATTCGCCAGACAGGCCGGAGATAGTGTACTGCGAGAGATGTTATCAGCAGGAAGTTTATTAAATTTATGGAAACCAGAAA
>CAYXCP010000246.1:0-1690 GCA_964463455.1 uncultured Gammaproteobacteria bacterium | reverse complement strand
GGTTTAAACTGGATCTGCGCAATGTTGCTGATATCTACAATCATGGAAGTGTAATTGAATCTAAACGCATGGGATGGCTAGAGAATGCGCTACGAATATATGGTGATGATCTATCGGTCATTTCGCCTGTTGTCTCGCATACAGGAGAGGGTGCATGGACCATACAGGCGGCAGAGGAAACAGGTGTGAAAGTCAAAGTTATAGAAGATGCACTTCAGTTCCGTATCGATTCTGAAAAGAATCAGACATATACGGGGCAGGTTGTATCGGCTCTACGTAATCAGTTTGGAGGACATAAGGTTACGAAGTAAATTGTTCTATGGTTTCATGGCTCCATTGTTTTAACAATGGAACAATGGGACAATGCAACAATTTAAATATAAAACCATCATCGACATTTCGCTTACTCTCAATAACGAGACTATCATTTATCCGGGTAATCCTCCTTTTAAAATAGATACGTTTAAAAGCGCGACATGCTCATCTACGAATTCCCAGTTTTCATCAAGTACACACAATGGCACGCACATCGATTCACCGGGGCATGCATTCGAAGATGGACTGGATATTGATGATCTGAGTTTAAGTACATTTATCGGGCCGTGTCGTGTACTTGATCTATCATCATCTGTATCTCATATAACTCAAGCAGATCTGGAAAAGAAACAGATTAAGAAAGGCGAGCGTATTCTCCTTAAAACATCTAATTCAGAACGGGGGTTTAGTACATTTTATGAAGACTATGTGTATCTATCAGGCGTGGGAGCAACATATCTCGCAAGTCTGGGCGTTACACTCGTAGGGATCGATGCATTATCTGTGAAACAGAAAGGCTCAAAAGACAATACACCCCATACGGCATTGCTTGCAAAACTTATTCCTATCATTGAAGGGCTTGATCTCAAACATGTAGCAGAAGGGGAATATACGATCATCGCGTTTCCGCTTAAAATAAATGCAAAAGATGGCGCACCCGCACGTGTAGTATTACTTGCATGATGCCCAGAGACCACGATTATTGTTCCGTGCCTCAGTTTCTGCTGCCCTAAATTCATCGACTTTTGCGACATCGGGTGGAAATGTTGCCAGATGTGCATATCCCTGACGAATGAGATAATCATTTATGAATGTACCTTCTTTCGAAGCAACAGGATCATACAAATATACAAAACGGAGGAGTCTGCCGTAGCGGTCAACTTCTGACACATCTTTTTTGAGTAGTATCGTTTTCCCTGAAACGAGTTCAGCATTTTTTGCTTTTGCTTCAGTGCCGTAACATGTCGGCTTAGTACCAACTTTATGAATTTCAGGCGTATCGATGCCGATATATCTCACTTTCTGGCCATTATCAAGCATGATGGTATCTCCGTCAGTTATTTCTTTGACTATATGCACATCGGGAGGTAATGGGGCCAATGTGATAGATTGGGTGGGAGAAACTGTAGTAGATGTAATTGGCTGTTCAGTTGGCAATAAAGATGCTGGGTTACTAAACGGCGGGATCTGTCCGCGAATAACATACCCTATCACAACACCTATGAAAATAAGAGTTGCCATTTGGTGAGATCGTTTCATGTAACTCATTCTACGCAGTAGCTCTCAAAGAGTCAATTATAGTCATGCAGGTCTTATCGTGTCGGGACGGCGGGACTTGAACCCGCGACCTCACGCTCCCAAAGCGTGCATTCTA
>CAYXCP010000245.1:0-1693 GCA_964463455.1 uncultured Gammaproteobacteria bacterium | reverse complement strand
CATGACCATTCGCGGTATGTCGACAATTATTGAGGTTCCGCTGATGATCACTTTTTTCAATCAGCTCAAGACAGTCAATGTAGCGGTGGCATGCATGACAGAAGAATTTAAGGAAGCAGATTACCAAAAATTCAATTTTTCTCTCGGCGAATTCATGGATAGCGTAGAGCTTTCGATGTATGTCAAATGAATGGCATCCAATATGTCGAAATGGTTCGGAAGGGTTTTAAAAACAGTAACATAGAGCAGGTTTTTTTGACGCAAAATAAATAAAATAGTAACCACTAGTCCACACGACAAAAAGAAATATGAAAAATAGTAGCGTGTGGAACCGATCATGAATACATATCGGAAACAACAAAATGTATAATACATGACATTACAAATAGGAGGACGCCACAAATGAAAAAGTATTTGGCAGTTTTTTTAGTATTTGTTTTAGTCCTATCACTGATCGGCTGTGGAAAAGAAGAGGAAAACGAGATTCTTCCGAGCGACGAAGAACCGTGCGAGTCCGTAGAGGATGACGAGACCATAGAGGACAGCGAGCCCAGCTACAGTGAAATAGACATTGTACCCGACAAAAATCCCGAAGAATTGCTGGCAGACTTCATTGCCAATGCAGAGGGAGAATGGCACCGCAACGGCGATACCAGCGACGTAAAGCTGACAATCCATGCCGATGGAACTTTCACCATGATATACGAAGGAGATGCTAAACCTTACGACCACGGCACGATATCTTACGATAGTGATTACGAATCGATTTTTTTGGACGGAGAGGAAAAGATATATGACGGAAAAAGCTATAGCTACAGCTGTTCAATGATGTCAGATGACATGCTGGATCTTGTAGGCAAGCAATGCATCCGTGCTTCGGAATCGTTCAGTTTCCGGGAAAGGTTGACCGGTCATTGGTATTTGGACGGCGACACCGATTCGCGTTATTTCAAACTAGATGGCAGTGACTGGTATCTTAGTGAAGGCGGGATGGGCAGTATAACGAATGTTGGCAGCGAGAATGGCGAGACTTATGAACTACACTTTTACGAAATGTATGAAGAGGATCCGTCGTATGTTTTCGAGTTTTCAGAAGACGGCGTGTTGACGGAGAAAAACACGGGAGAAACCTATCAGTGTATCGATGAATAGCGAGTGAGTGCGCCAGGACAGATTTTTTATATGGGACAGGAAATAGATTATTAATCTACTGTAATCAAGCACGACAGTAATCTGACCGATTATAAATTAAAAATATCACCGAATAGAATTTGAGAATATGACCGGTTTGGGATACGGTCAGACATGAGGCGGATAGAAGAGGAAAAAGGGACAGTTTCTATTAACAGGTTCGTCAATCCCAACACAAAAAGGATATTACATAGCGGTACCGGTAGCACCTCAATCGCCTTAGGGTATTTGTCGCCATAACGTTCCGCCAGTGTTTTAGCCTGCTTCCTTGCCATTTATTCTATCCAATAACCACATGAAATACACTGATATCAGGCATTTGAAGGGCGTTTAGTGGATCCTAATTTATTTGAAAAGTTCTGAATGTGAGCCTAACCTGTAAAGCATGAGTACAAGTACGTCATCTATATGTTCATAGACCAAAAGCCAGTTAGGCTCTATATGACATTCCCTTGTTCCTTTATAGTCTCCCGTCATCGCTTGATCTCTCTACCTTGCTTCA
>CAYXCP010000244.1:0-1697 GCA_964463455.1 uncultured Gammaproteobacteria bacterium | reverse complement strand
TGAAAAAAAAGGATATCATACCTGGTTTTACCCACAGGCCCGATTCATTCATTTAGGATCTGCATCAAGTGGCGGCAAAACCTATCCGATACTCCAGGTCTATCGAGGTTTTCTCTACCTGTACAGGAAGCACTATTCACCCTTGGAGCTTCTGATACTCAAATGTATGTTACAATTAAAGGCAGTAACAGCCCTCCTTATAGGGCACATTACACATAATACCTATCTAATTCAAACCTATGGAAAAGCTAAAGAACTGGTTACAATGGATCGATGATAACTTTTTGACATTTCTCGTATCGATTTACATTTTTCTGATTCCTCTTTATCCGAAATTTCCGATTAGAATCATTGATTATACCTATATAGCAGTCCGTGCTGAAGACATTTATGTTGCAGTCCTCGCTCTTGTCTTTATCATTCAGCTTCTGCGCCGAAAGGTAACTCTAAACAGGCAGTTTATGGTCCCTTTTGCTTTGTTCTGGGGTGCTATCGTGCTTTCATTCCTATTCAATGGATACATAACAGGAACTGTGATCTATAAGCACTTAGGATTTCTCCACACTGCTCGCAGGTTTGAGTATATGATTATCTTCTTCATCGTGGCAGCTACAATTCGCTCACGCAAAGATTTTGCATATTATATGTATCTCATCATGACCGTCGTTGGCATAGTTAGCGTATATGGTCTCGGTCAGAAATATGCCGGCTGGCCTGCTGTTCAGACAATGAATCCTGAATTTGCAAAAGGCGCATTGCTTTATCTCACTCCGGAAGCTCGCGTATCTTCGACATTCGCAGGACATTATGATCTTGCTGCGTACCTTGTATTACTCATACCGGTGCTTCTTGGATTTTTCTTCACTAAAAAAAGATGGATAATATTTGCCGTATTTATAGTTTCCGTATTTACGTTGATGCTTACTGCATCACGAGTTTCGTACGGTGCTTATATTATTTCGACATTCGGCATGCTTTTATATACAAAGAAATTCCGCTATTTCTTCTTTGTATTAGTGCTTACTGCCGGTCTGACGTATGTTTCAACAAATCTGACTTCACGCTTTTTCAAGACCGTTCAGATTAAACAAATTTTCGTCAATGAAAAAACTGGACAAGTAGTTGTACCACAGAAATCATCTTCTAAAGAGTTACCCGCAGGAACTTTTTATATCCCGATCAAAGATCAGAAACAGACTGCACAGCAGACTGCCGCAACGGATGCTTTATTACAGCAGAAACTTATAGAAGATCTCCAGAGTGAAGCATCGAGATCTGGACGCGTTCTGACAAGTACGGAAGCAGCTCAAATGGCAGCTACCCAATCAGCAGGACTCAAAGAAGTAAGTACTGTCGTTTCAGATATATCTCTGGCAACCAGATTACAGGTAGAATGGCCACGTGCGGTACATGCATTCCTTAAAAACCCTGTGCTGGGTACGGGACCTTCAAGTATTACTGAGTCAACAGATAACGATTATCTTCGCTGGATCGGTGAATTTGGCGCATTTGGAACGCTCACATTCTTATATATTCTCTATCTCATTGCTCGAATCGTATTTCCACATGCAATGAAGAAAAAAGAGACAGATCATTATATGATGTTAGGATTCCTGTTCGGTCTTATGGGACTCATGATTAATGCAAGTTATATTGATGTTTTCGAAGCGTCAAAAGTAGCATATACATTCTGGCTT
>CAYXCP010000243.1:0-1698 GCA_964463455.1 uncultured Gammaproteobacteria bacterium | reverse complement strand
TATCACTTAGATATATGAATGATGTAATGGCCCGATTTAGAGAGAAGGAATAACTCTGTATGTAGGTTCTTTGAGTTTTTTTAATTTATTTGAAAAATCTGAATATTGTGAAGGTTTCTGCTGAGACAGAGCTATTATGTTCAGCGCCAGATATTCGCTAAACTGAATACCAATTTTTTCAAAAGTCTTTATTGCACTTTCTTTCCACTCAGGGGCCTTCAGCATGTTCAGCGCATTTTGTAAAATAACAGGGTTATCTGCAAGTGGAATATATCCTAACCAGTAGGTGAGGTATTGGGGCTTCACAAGAGCCTGTACAAACAGTTCCTCATGCTGATAGCACTGTTTTTTTTCATCTTCTGTGATCAACAGTGTTTCTTTTGTATCAACGATTTCCTGTGCAGACTGCGTAGCATAGATATCACGAGTCATTGAAAAACGCTCAGCTAATATAGATATACGCCTTAAGTGATGGCCAGCTGATAATAACCCTACTTTTGTTTTCTTTGAAAGAAGGTAGGGGTGAGCGCGCAAGGTATAAGCGAAATTTTCGAGCGTATTGGTTGATTTATTTTCTATATGAAGTGCTTCTTCAATAGATCGTCCAAATTTCTTCTTGTACAATGAGCCGTAATATTGAATCACAATATCTGCCATCATTTCTGCTTCAGATGGCCAGTGCTCGAGAAGACCGTCTGTCAGTTTATGCCACTTAGGAAATGTTTTTCCTCCAGATAAAATAACTTTGTCAGTTTTGGCGTGTAATAAGAGGTTTCCGGCAGCAAGGGCATTCTGGCGGCCCCATTTTTTGACCGTATACCATCCGATCCACTGCCATTTTTTGCGTAGCTCTCTAATGCGCGCTTCTTTTTCGGCATTACTCGCTTGTTTATCTTCAACAATTTCAACAAGGGATGCAAGCTGCTGTGGATGCTGCATAAGATGAAAATCTGTTTCTCTTTTGCTATCGTTTTCTCGCATTATCCATGCTTCTTTTTGTTTTAGCGTTAATTCCTCGTCAAGGAGAACGGGTTTAAGGGGTCCTTCGCCGAAAACGATTACGGTATTATATTTTTTGACCGGTGTTATAGTGGCCGGGTTACAGTCTGGGTCTTCTAGCATGACACGAATATGTGTAAAATAACAATAGGGGATTCTTTTACTATAACAAGAAAAAGAGAACGAAGTCAAGGGCTTATGAAGTTAGTTTTTTATATACACGTTCGTAATTTTCGACCATTTTGCGTACTGAAAACAGTTTCTCAACCCGGTGGCGACAGTCTATAGGTTTAATTTCTGAGAGCCTGGAGACGGTTGCTGCGAGAGCATCAATTCCATCTTCAGGATCTACATAGAATCCCGTTTTCCCTTGCTCAATAACTTCGGCAACTGATCCTCGTTTCCACGCAATCACGGGTGTACCACAGCTCATTGATTCAGCCATGACCAAACCGAATGGTTCTTCCTGATTGATTGTCATCAGAAATGCTTTCGCATGCTGCATAAACTCAATTATTTTCTCAATAGGTACTGTCTGTTCCGCTGTAATTTCACCGTACCACTGTATCTTATCGTTCAAATGAGGCTTAATTTCTTTTTCGTAGAATTCGTTACTGTGCACAGTACCAGTCATGATCAAACGTGAACCGGTGAGTTCTGCGAGTTTAATTGCCCATATGGCACCCTTTGGATCGATAA
>CAYXCP010000242.1:0-1701 GCA_964463455.1 uncultured Gammaproteobacteria bacterium | reverse complement strand
ACAACTCACCATAAACACCTATCGGCTGCATCTCCATGCGATCATCTAATACATACACACAATCTTCAGGTGGAAGGGAAGTAGGCAAAATACTTTCAGGCACTGATACTTGAGTTCCGAGTCGCAACAACTTAGTTTTGCTAATTTCATCCATCATAGACTGCCGCCAAAGAGGTTGATCTGTATTCTCCACCACCGATTTCATTAGCAACATAAAACTCGATATTATATTTTGAATAGTTGTTGCTGAAAATAAATCTGCATTATAGGTAACTGCAAATGATATCTCTTGCTGCGAATGGTCCTCCAAAATACGACCATAAACATCTATATCCTGAGCTCCTGCTGCCACTCTAATGGGATTAAACTGCCAAACCCGGCCAGAACTTGAATGAGATCTTACTAATACATCAAACATTGCTTGATACAATGGCGCAATATTGGGCCTTCTCTTAATACCACTCACTCCAATAATCTTTTCAATTGATACATCACTGTTGATATAAGCCTGCCGGCTTAGCTCCGTCATGCCCTGTAGATATGCCTTAAAAGATTTTTCAGCATCATAGACACTTCTAATTACAATGTTGTTGATCATCGGACCAACCATGTGTGGTAAATTTCGCAACAATCGTCCATCTATCGGAGTCGCTATACACACATCCTTTTCTCCAGAATAACGGTGCAGAACAATACTAAATAAAGATATTCCTAAAATAGAAACAGTTGTACCCTCACTACGCGCAAGCTCCCTTACCTTGGACCACAAATTAATATCTAGGCCTGAACTCTCTATCTTAAAATTTGAACCTGTCTTTTCAGGACGAACAAAATCCAATGGCAAATTCAGAAGCCCACTTACTCCAGCTAAACCTTGCTTCCAATACTCCAACTGCGTTGTTAGCGACTCCTCGGTAACGTTCCTCTTCTCCCATACAGAATAGTCCACATATTGAAACTCCGGCGCTTCGACAACAGGTGCCTCACCATGTACCAAAGACTCATAGGCCCGGTATAGCTCTTCAGTAAATTGAGCCCCAGTCACTGCATCCATTGAAATATGATGCATAACTCGCAAAAATACATATCGATCATTTGCTAACTTATAGAGATAAAAACGCCACGGGAACTCACGTTCCAAGTCAAATGCAATTGACCCCTTCGTCTCAAATTCCTCTTGAATTGTCTTCTCTTGATTGTCACTTGGTCTGTCACTCAAATCCTGAAAATTCAAACTTACTGAGATCTCTTGAGCATCACTTATCACCTGCAAAACTTGTTCGCCCTTTGAAATATAGCGGGTCCGGAATATTTCATATTTCTTAATCACATGCTCTATGCTCTTCTCAAACCACGACACATTCAGAGATGTCTTTGCTTCCGAAAGATACACGTTATTAGAACCCGCATTCTTTGAATCTAATTTATATAAAAAATAAAATCGCTCTTGAATCGTACTAGCTGGAAGATCCTCCACTCTTGATACTCGCTCTAAATGCGCCGCCTTCATCGATCCGGGCGGTAATCCACCCTCTCGAGAACGAATAACTTCTGATAACCTTGCAATCGTTGAGTTTGAATATAAATCCTGCAACTCAACTGACAGCTCCTTATCAATCATAGAATTCATTACACGAATCAAACTTAACGAATTCCCGCCAAGTTTAAAAAAATCATCGTGACGCCCTATGTTCTCCTTCT
>CAYXCP010000241.1:0-1717 GCA_964463455.1 uncultured Gammaproteobacteria bacterium | reverse complement strand
GGCGATTCAGGCGTACCTATCGAATTCCAGAAACAACACATGAAAGCCCCGCGGCGCCCATTGACTAAGCGCGAATTTCTCGGTTTAGCTTTTACTTCTTCGGTAACTGCTCCATTTATACTTCGCGATATGGAAAAAGCATTTTTAGAAAGCATAAGTCGCGGAATGAATACACCTGGCGCTACCGATGCTGTGGTTGAAGGAGGTCTTTCACTTGCTGAAAAAGATAAGGCTAGTGAAAATCCTGCCTTCCGACCATTGGATCAGATTATTGCTGAAGGAGTAAAACAATATAGCGAAAAAACAGGGACCCGGGTTACCTATCAAAGAAGCCCCGACTATCGCGACGTTTCTTATTATGCAGACTCAATAAAAGCAATTGCATCGCACATGCAATTCCCGAAACAAGCCGACGCAATTGTAAAGGACATGACCGACACATTCCCCACAGATGCGAAACACGCATTCCTGCAAAGCGATTTGCGCATAACCAGTTTTGAAGAAGTGTTTGCAGTAGGAAGCGGTTTCTATGAACGATTCAAACAAAATCACACAGATCTCATACGAGCAGACGGATATATAACAGATTATGGAAAAATGTTTGAAGTGATGCGTACAGAAGGAAAAACAGAAATTCATGCATTAAAAAGACTAATAGAAGAAGAACGGGCGAAAAGTGGACCGGTATCGGCGTCTTTTATACTCGAAAGCTTTTTAGAAAAAAATAAAGCAGATCTTGCTAAGAGCATTTATGACACTGCGCTCTTTTTGAAATTTATGGCAAGAAGTAACTATGAAACTGCCGAATATGCGTCAGATGAAACTCATGTAGTATGGCACCAGCAGAATCTGAAAGATGAATATCAGGGAACACCCTATACAGCGCCTGGTGATCAGAAAGATCTGATCAATTTTATCGGGAAACCATACCACACATGGAACCTGGTTTCGATGCTGCAATTCTTCCCAAATGAAATGGTACAGATGAGTGGTATATATCGTCAGCTTGCTACTATGAAAGATCAGGGCTTAAGTAAAACACGAGCCGACCTGCAGACGCTCAAGAGTTTAAGGCAGACCGAACAAATGCTTGTGCAATTCCACTAAAAAGTTTTATATTTTGTAGATAATAGACATTCAATTTCTTTTTGCATTTCTTTAACATCGTTATCATTTAATGGTGCAAATCCATCATAAAATCCGCTTTCTCTGCGGGGTAATGATACTGCTTCACCATACTTCTGGATTGTCGCTGTCTTGGCTCTTCCGAAAATATGCATATGCATCTTAATTCCTTCTGGTTTAAATACACTCCAGTTTCCCATCTCCGGATAGTTTACATTCCCGACTTCAATACCCTGCCTTGTCATGACGTTCGTCAATGCTTCACCTGCCACCATTGATAGTTTCATGTATTCAATCGCTTGTTCTGGGGTAAGTTTTGTGCGATCTGATACATTTATTTTAGACATAATCCGTATATGCCCGCCTTCTTCACGATCGACAAAGACTGTACGTGGTGTTTCCAAAACAAATGTAGACGTTTCGTAAATTAATGACATTATGCAGATTATAGCAAATGCCCAACAATGATAACTGTTCTGTGAAGATTTCGTTTAATGATTTCTTTTACCTCTAAAAACAGCTTTATCCTTATTTTAAACCTAACATCAGATTTACAATCTATTGCATCATGCAAAAAGTGTTGAAAAATGAC
>CAYXCP010000240.1:0-1731 GCA_964463455.1 uncultured Gammaproteobacteria bacterium | reverse complement strand
CTACGTACAAAAAAGCCTCTATTTATTATTCCACTTATTGTAATTATGATACTCGGTGTTGTTTTGCTCCCTAAGAAGTTTGGTGAAGGCGTTAATCTTATGCGCATTTCGACCGTTTATGCGCGTTTTGCAGATACGGGTGAGGGTATAGACATCGGAATGGCTAATCCGCTTCTAGGCGTCGGATATAACCATATACGTGCAGTAAAGAAAACGGCAGATGATATCAGTGCGAATGGATATAGTTATAGTCATGCAGGTGCATCGTTTCATTCCAGTTATGTTACTATTCTGGCAACCGAAGGAATTATCGGCTTACTTTTATTCGCAGCACTTGTCTACTCATGGGGACGGATGTCTGAATATGCTCAGTATGCAGTTACATTTGTAGGGGTTCTTTCTCTTACAGACAATGTGTTTTTGTATCCGTTTGTTCTTCTTTTTCTGATACTCACTTTATGCTATACTTCCCGTGAGCTGGACACATCCGACTAGCCAGCAAAGGAGGCCAAAATGGCTAAGTATTATCGCGTTGTAATGCTGTTGACACCAAAACCTCACATCGATTTGACGAAGGAAATGAACTTCATCGACATGAGTGTTGGTCAACTGGCGGTTTTGATCATCAACGATGAGCTGCCCGTTCTGGGCGTTGCGCATCACACACTGGTCATTTCGTCGACCGCCAAAAAAAATGCCAGGGCCGAATGGCGAAGGCGAAACCCAGAAAAAGTTACTCTATTCGGTGTGAAGTGGGCAACAGCTGCCCATAGAAAAACATACCGGTTTAGCAAGTAACATCGCGATTACCAATGGCGTCGACTGAATGTATCTGTCGACGCTATTTACTTTCAGTAATTTAATTATCTTTAGAGTAGTTTACGGTAAGAGATTTATATTCCGTATTTCCTGCGTTATCCTGAGCAGAGATAACAATTCTATTATCTCCATCTTTAAGCCTGATAGAAGTCTGGAAATTTCCTCCTGCATCAACGACTACTGGGAAATCATTTACTTTGATAAGTACGTCTTTACTGGTAGATCCTGCAATTTTGAGGTCACTATTATTTACTTTTGCATTATCCTGAGGCTGTGAGATATCGAGTTTTGGTTTCTCGCTCACATATGAAACGCCGTATACCTGTGATTTGCGTTCATCTTTGGTTTCACTGTTAATTGCTTTTATGTACACTTTATTATCTCCTTTCTTAAGATTGCCAATTTCCTGTTCAAACTGTTCTGAAGATACGTCATACTCTTTAATCTTGTCCTCATTGATATAGAATTCAAGTTTGTCGTAATTCACGACAGTACCACTCACCCATATTTTTGCACTATTTGTAGCGTCTACAATCGTATCAATATCAAGCGTGCCGTATACGGTACCTTTAGATTTTGATGGTGTTGTGGCACTTTTACCTGATGTGAGGTTGGAAAGGTATACGGTACTGTTAATGAGGAGTTTAAGCCCGGCAGTAACCATAAATACGCCAAGCACCACGATGAGAGCGATGTATAGAATTACTTTGTTTCGAAATTGTTTTTTTTGATGTTCCTCTAGTCGTGTCATATGAGCCGATAGGCGGGATCGAACCGCCGACCTCTGCTTTACGAAAGCATTGCTCTACCAGCTGAGCTATATCGGCAGAGGGGAATTGCTTTATTTTAACATAACTTTAGATTCGTGATATACTGAATGTGAACTGCAATGTCATTCCCGCGTAGGCGGGA
>CAYXCP010000239.1:0-1746 GCA_964463455.1 uncultured Gammaproteobacteria bacterium | reverse complement strand
ATAAGGTACAAAAAAAGGTTTTTCGAGCCATGCGACACCCTGCCACTGAGGTACCCAGCTATGATGTCCTACCATTTCTTTTCCTACCTGAATATAGATAGACTCATCCCAGTCAAAAAAAGGAGTTACATGTGATAGGAGTTTGTAGCTTAATAAGGCCGTATATAAAACAACGATTAAGATTAGTGGCCAGTATTCCGATAATGTTTTTTTCATATATATCTATTCAACAAGCGTGAGATAGCTAGTGCAATCATAATATGTAACGGGACAAACAATAATAATAAGTATCTTGGAAAAATGGGAACAGCAAAGAGAAAGATATTGTAAATGCTTATGAAAATAAACAGGAATACCACTTCACTCAATGGTTTTTTCCAGATGAGATAGAGAGAAGATATAATACCGAGTATAAAAATAACAGGCCATGAAAAGCTCCACTGGTCATAATGAACTATGGGGTACCCAGTACTCCATACGCGCCAGGAATTAGTAAGTATAAGCCCGATATAGCTTCCCATCACGCGAACAGAATCAATCTGGGATGTTGAATAAAACGTATAAATCCATTTCTGTGTGCCAAGAAATGAGCGGATATTCCCTCCATGGAAGAAAAAAGATCCATAATCAATTACAAAAAACGTAAGGGCTATAACATTTAGAGATACAATCTCAATAATACTTTTCTTAATATCTTTCACAATCAACAGATAATACAGTCCGATACAAAGGTCCAGTATTGCCAGGAACACAAATGCAATTTTGATTGAAATGAATAAACCCAAAAGGAGACCGGTGCAAATCAATCTGATCGGTGTATGTTTTTTCTGATACAAGAAAAAGCTGTAAAAAAATAGCAACAGAAACATAAGCTGAAATAAATCGAGCTGAGGTGCGTGAATAAGCTGATCAGTAAATAGGCTATGTGTTCCTGTAAGAATGACACCAATTGCTGCAGCAACAGAGGACTGGGACAGTAATTTAATGATCAGATATACCATAGCCAAACTGATGAGTCCTGCAAGTAATACAACAATGCGCTGGTTGCCGGTAAGTACTATTGATAGTCCAATCAGATATTTTCCAGCTGGTGGTACTTCTGGATTTATCAGGATGGGATTTTCGCCCTGGATATATCTATATCCTGCATAGGTATACAGATAATCGTCGCCTATTGGTTTTTTAGATAGTGGATCAACCCACTGTGACTGCTCATAGAGTTTTTTAAATTGAGAAGGATTGTATCGCTGGGTATACAGATCCTTATGTTGCCATAGGAAGCCAATTAAATAGATAGCAGTTACTGCCAGTAAAATAAGCGTGATGACAGCATTATGTGTTTGTCGTGTTTGGCTTTTCATATTGACCTTGAAGGTCGTAATATTTTATTCTGATTATGTCTCTGAGTGTTTCAAATGCATCTTTGACGAAGGCTACGCGCTTTGTTTCTACATGTCTCCAGGTGACGTGAACTTCTTTAATCTTATACTTCAATTTTTTAGCAAGGAATAGAAATTCAAGGTCAAAACCTGCCGTTACAGACGGAGTGTTAATGACCTGACTTTTATTAAATACTTTGAGACGATTAATAATCTGGTGTGCTGCAACAGTCGAGAACATTTTGAATCCACACTGTGTATCCTTTATGCCTCTCAAACCGATAATAAAGTTACGTGTCCACATAAATCCGAGTGCTAGAATTTTCCGCGATAGAGGAGCTCCTTCGCGATGAGTATTGCGTGAGCC
>CAYXCP010000238.1:0-1755 GCA_964463455.1 uncultured Gammaproteobacteria bacterium | reverse complement strand
CAGTTGGACTGGTACGACATATACCTTAGCAAGCAGTACGATCGCTTCTGCAGATTCTGGAACGAATACGACTACGATTGTTGAATCAGGGGCATTTGCTTCTTCAAAAGTAGGAGACCTCGTCGTAAACGTCACTCGAGGGAATGCGGTATCCTACATTACCGTCATTACTGATGCAAATACTGTCACTATCTCTCCTGCTATCACAGGACAAACAAATGGAGACGAAATCAGACTCAATGTATTACCAGTTGCAACCACCGTATCTCCTCAAGATACGTGGTATGCACCCCTTCTTGACGTGTATGAAACGACAGGATCAGCAGGCACTCCAGGAACCGAATCTTCTATCGTTACCTATCTTGCCGATATTCCAGTCCGTGTTCGTGCTCGAAACGCAGGAAATATTATTCCATACGAAGCTGATTCGACAGTCACCAGTACTGGAATGAGTAACAGTATCATTAGAACAGCGGATACGATATTTACCTAGTAAATAGCGTATAGTACAATAGCGGCTAGCGTATAGTTAACATGTAACTAAACCCTAAGCGCTAGACGCTAAGTAACTAAACGCTTTGTAACCATATGAGATTTGACATAGCAAAATCACTAAACGGAAATAAAATCATCTATATCGCACGAGATACAGGTGGTATCGTGCGTTTTAGGGAAGAAAAATTGGAGAATCTGCAAGAAGCCATTAAAAACTATAATCTAGCTGAAGCTGAAGCAATGGAGCAAAGACAAAAAGTAAAAACCATCAGCACAGAACCAAGTGGCACACCTCATGTTTCTGATACAGAAAAAGAATTGCCTACGCCAGAGAATGTACCAGCCGAACAGACTACAGCTGTAGAATCACCGACACCTAGCGTACCTCTTGAAGAGAACTCTTCTCAAGATGAACAGACTCCGGAAGAACAAAAAAAACGGTCGTCAAAAAAAAGTTTCTGGGATAAATTGAAATAATGGTCATTCGTTTTTTATTAGTAAAGAGTACACGAAGAGATATATGAAACCAATAACACGAGAAGAAGCTCTTCAGTATGACCCTTCCGCCCTTCAGGGTGATATTACAAAAAGAGAAAAAAATATCACTATTTTCCAACAAACTATTACAGCCGAAAAGGATGGGATTATAGAAAACATGCGCATGATAACCGTGATCCCCCCTTCACACCCAGATGTGTTAAAGCTAAAAGACAATATCAAAAAAAAAGAAGAAAATATTCAAACATTTCAAGATGCAATTCATGCAGAACAAACAGAAATTGATCGTGATAGACAAATGATTGCGATAATTGAGTCCAACTAAGTATAATTAGAGTATAGCGGCTAGCGTTCAACATATTGCTTTTTCTAAACGCTACGAACTAAACACTAATCTATCGTATGGCACTCATTTTCAATAAAAATACAAAGATCATCACTGTTGAGGCACCACAAACTACGCTGACTATTCAAGACCTGCATGATGATATCAGACTCTTTGAACAACTCTCCCAGAATCTGGAAGAAGGACAAATTGCCAACGCTTCAGGCAAACAAAGCCTTGGAGGAGGAGTACTGGTCGGAATTACTCTTGAACTGATTAATAACTGGCGACTCGCATTTGAAGCTCGTTCAGGACCTGATACTATTTTATGCAGTGTAACAGGTGGTAATCTCGTCGCAACAAATGATTATGAAAATAACCCTATCTACCCGACAGCCTACACACAAGTAAATATCGCACAGTCTTCATCTGCAACC
>CAYXCP010000237.1:0-1786 GCA_964463455.1 uncultured Gammaproteobacteria bacterium | reverse complement strand
CGTCATCTTCAGTACGTCGTAAATTGTTTTCCCTTTATAAGTCACTTCAAGAGTTTCTCTGTTGTATCGTTTTCCTTCACAGACATCGCAGGTTACATAGACATCAGGTAAAAACTGCATTTCGATCTTAATGACCCCTGCTCCCTGACACTTTTCGCATCGGCCACCTTTTAAGTTAAAGGAGAATCTTCCTTTAGCAAATCCTCGTGCTTTCGCTTCGCTTGTGGATGCGAAAATATCACGGACTTCATTAAAGAAGCCGACATAGGTTGCAGGGTTTGAGCGAGGTGTTCGGCCGATTGGCGACTGATCTACCAGATAGACCCGATCTATATAGTGAAAACCTTCGAGTCTCTGAAAATCACCCATCTTTTCAGAAAAGTATCCGTCGAGCTGATATTTAAGCGCCGGATAGAGCGTTTCAACAATCAGAGTGGATTTGCCTGAACCAGATACACCCGTTACAGATATGAGATTGCCAAGGGGAAGTTCCACAGTTACGTCTTTGAGACTATACTGTTTCGCACCACGAAGTGTTATCTTTCCTTTCTGAGTAACCAGCTTATGATCTTTCATGGTAATCTGTTTTTTACCTGATAGATAGTGACCTGTTAATGAATTTTTGTCTTTCAGTATTTCATCCACTGTTCCTGTGAATACAACTTTACCGCCGTGCTTACCTGCCTGTGGTCCCAGTTCGACGATATAATCTGCCGATTCAATAGTCTCCTGGTCATGTTCAACAACAACCAGTGAGTTTCCAAGGTCCTTTAAATTATGAAGAGTACTTATGAGCGCACTCACATCGCGTGGATGCAGACCAATAGAAGGCTCATCCAGAACATACAATACACCCGTTAATCCCGTTCCAATCTGTGACGCAAGGCGAATGCGCTGTAGTTCTCCGCCCGAAAGAGTCTTTGCCGCACGGCCAACTGTCAGATATGCGAGTCCTACATTACTTAAAAAGGTCAATCGGGTAGCAATTTCTTTCAGAATAGGTTTGGCAATCTGGATTTCATATTTATTTAGCTTGTCTGGAAGATTTTTTTCATAATACGTTACCATTTCGATAACAGACATGTCTGCAGACTGTGCAATATTTTTCTTATCTATAGTTATGGCAAGTACTTCGGGTTTTAGCTTGTCTCCTTTACATGCTTCGCATACCTCTTCACGCATGTATTTCTGAATGTCCATACCTGCACCTTCACCACTGCTATCAAAATAGCGGCGTTCAAGTTCGGTTACGATTCCCGTATATTTTTCGAAAATGACGGTATCGCGACCATATCTGTTTGTGCCGGGAACTTTATATACCTTATCCCCTGTTCCAAACAGAAGAATTTTGGTCTGTTCTTCCGAAAGTGAGCCAATAGGTTTATCAAGACTTATTTCATTTTCTTCACATACCTGTTTCATGAGTCGGGTATACCATGTTTCGTTGAAATAAAATTTCGTAAAGGGAAGAATGCCACCTTCATTGATACTTAAATTAGGATTCAATACGAGGTCAGCGTCTACTTTATACAATGTTCCTATACCTTTGCATGTTTCGCATGCACCTATGGGTGAGTTAAATGAGAACATACGTGGTTCTATTTCCGGAAGTGACAAGTTACAGTTCGGACATGAGAATTTTTCAGAATAGAGATGTTCAATCATCGAATCGTTTGATTTTTTGGATGTAGAAGCCAGATTCATTACGACGAGAATAGCAAGTCCGTCTGACAGATTCACACTCTGCTCAATATCATTACTCAAGCGTGAACGTAGATTTGCTTTA
>CAYXCP010000236.1:0-1792 GCA_964463455.1 uncultured Gammaproteobacteria bacterium | reverse complement strand
TCCTGTGTCAGCTCAAGTTGTTTTCTCTTTCTTTGAATTTTCTTCCCAAGAATTTTGGGGAGTTTGGCGTTTTTCCGCATGCATACATTGTCTAAAACGCCATTCAATAACACCACTTAGCTACAGTTAGCATTTAACCATGAAAATGGCGGTGTTTCTCTTAGCTACAGTAAGCAGACACTATCCCATTAACCTTATCCAGCTTCTCCAGTCATTAACTGTCCTGTGTTCATCTTCATCATCGGAACTGTACATATTATTCATGATTCTCCCGATGGGTTCGTATAAAAAATTGTTAGACACTACAACACCCGAAGATAAATGGGCTTCAATTTCAGGCATAGCAAGAGTTAGAAGTGTCAGCGCATCGACAAGGTCATCATATCGTTCTACTCCGAAATAATACATCTGTTGCTCCAACTCATCGATTCCTTCTATAGGAAATAGAAGTTTATTTGCCAGTAATGGCACTGTCATGGCTACCCTTGTACGCTTGTCATTCCCATTAGGAAGAACTTCCTCCGCATCAAATCCTTCATATTTCAGCATTTGAGTTAATCCTTTTTGAGTTGATCCGCCTTCAACCAATATCTTGTATCTGGGAGCTGATCCAAATGAAGATACTATATGTTTTACTTTTTCAATTATTTCCGGCCATTCGAGCCAATCATTAATTGGATTAGGTGACATATAATAGGAAACCTTTTCGCCAGATCCGTATTGTCTCCATGTAATAATGCCGGTTTTATCTCGTTTGAGCGTATGATCACCAGAAACAGCGGGATCAATAGTAATAAGATACATCTGAAAATCTGCACGAGAACGCAGATCAGATTCGTAGTAGCGTCTTATATTTTCCGGAGAAATAAGTTGTTTCCCGACAGGAATAATTTTAAGCAGGTACTCCTGTTGGAAATATTCATCACTGATTTGCTGTTTTCTCAACGTTTCAATTGCTTCTATATCAGGAAATTGCCCCGGCCAGTTTATTATGCCGTCATCTGTAACCAGTGGGTACTCCTTATAAATACCACTCATACTACCTGCAAGAATCCGCTTTTTGAGCCGCGACATCATTGAATCCAAATGCACCAGGTTCCCTATATACACATGCCGAGTGTTTCGGGTACCAAGCGGCATAAATTCACTTCCTAAGATATCCTGTACTTTATCCCTACCTTCCTGTGTCATAGCTGACTGTCTGTCTTCTATATCGTCATAAACGATGAGATCTGGACGGACGTTATCATGTAAAATTCCACGAACACTTTCACTTACTGACACAACAGTTATACGAGCCTGATACTTTGAAATAACGAGTGTTCTCTTGTTCCATTCATCGCTATTGCTGTAAAAAGTACCATGATCATTAAGAAGAACAGGGAAAGACTCAAGTACACGTCTTATATTGATCAGAGTCTGTCGGGCTTTATCCTCCGTCTGGCAAACAATAATGACATTTTTCTTTTGATGAATGCCGATGATAGCCCATATGACATATACCAGACTACAAAGAGTTGATTTTCCTGATCCGCGAAAAGCCGTAATAGCAATAGTTTTATAGTTAAGGTTTTGCAGAATTTGTAGCATTTCAATCTGAAATGGAGCGATATAGTAAGTGATGTACTTATTAAAATAAAAAGTAAAGAATAATAGAAGGTTTTGTTGGGTGGCTTCTATTCTGGCAGTACGATCAGTAAAAAGTTTATATAGCTTGTTGTGTATTTGATTTTTCATATATGTCTATAAATTATTCTCTGAACTACTTTGTACTAAGCCTGCTAAAGTTAGT
>CAYXCP010000235.1:1263-1794 GCA_964463455.1 uncultured Gammaproteobacteria bacterium | reverse complement strand
ATATATCTGCATCAATGAGTTTATGTACAAGCTGTATAAGCAGACTCGATCGAAAGAGTGTCCCATCAATGTCAAATATAGCTAGTTTACTTTTTTTCATACTTACTATCTTCTTACTTATTTATTATGGCCTTTATATCTGGACATATTATAGTACAGATATTATTATTTCAAATTTTAATATGAAATACATTTTGGCTTGGATTCTTGGTGTACCTGCTGGTGTACTTACTATCATTTGGTTAGCGAGCAACCTTATTAAATAATTTATTTTTATCTTATGACAGTAATAAACAATACGACCCCAGCTGCACAGCCAGCGGGTGATAACGGAATGGGCTTTCTGCTTGGTGTAATAGTTCTCATACTTTTTGTAATGGGAGTATTTTACTATGGATTACCGTTGCTACAACGCTCGGTGCCAACTATACCAACTGTAAATGTCCCTGGTAAAGTCGATGTAAATGTGAACAACAAATAGCATTAACGAGTCCTTGTTTCAAGTGTGAGAAGCATCCGCTTGAAAGGAAG
>CAYXCP010000235.1:0-1229 GCA_964463455.1 uncultured Gammaproteobacteria bacterium | reverse complement strand
CCGCCACCATATCCTCCAAGCGTTCCATTTGAGGCAAGGACTCTGTGGCATGGTACTACAAGTGGAATGGGATTTGCTCCACACGCGGTCCCCACCGCTCGTACTGCTTTGGGCGTATGTATATCTTCAGCTAATTTTTTGTATGATATCGTTTTACCGTATGGTATTTCTGCAATTCGGTGCCATACTTTTTTCTGAAACGGAGTGCCAATAAGCGAATAATGAAAAGATGGTTCATTGTTTTTCCCATCGAGTAGGCTGCGAATCCATTTTTTTACTTTTACACTAACATCGGTTGGTATATACATAATGTCAGCATCAGGAACATGAGCCTGTATCCATGATTCTGCAGATTTGTTTGAGTTGCCCGGAAGCCCTATCCAAAATAATGTTTCTTCCGTAGAAGCAATCAGATAGCGCCCTGTATCGGTGTCGATACTATCTATCGATATATGCATACTGCGAAGTATATCAGAATAGTTTGAGTCTTTTACTTATTTTATAGATCTGAAGATAACCCATGATCAGCAATATAGATCCTGCTAAACCGGTGACAATAAAAAACATGTATATTTGCTCGGGGGTTAGTATGCCGTATCCACCTCGTTCAAGACTCAGGAATGTAACGATCAAAATAATATGAAAAATAGTTCCAGCAGCAATTTTTTTGAGACCTTTACCCAGCTCGCCTCCAAGTGCTTTCGCTGAAAGTATGGCATTCACAATAACAAGAATACTTGTGATGAAAATGGAAAGAAAAGATAGCTTAAGAATAAAAGTAAACTGTGCTGGCGTGACCATTGATGATAAATCCATACGTATGTTCTCATCATATAAAGATAAAACAACGATGTCAAGATATCCGTCTTGACAAAGTGAACAATCGTTCATTAGAATGAATATATGAAACGCAATATCATGTATCCGGTAACCGCTCCCCTGTCGCCAGTTCGATTACCTTTTATAGGTGTAATCAAAGCGGGACCACCGGTAGCTGAGGAAGGATTAACCAATGAATCTGTATCTCTTGATGAATTTCTCGTAACGGCACCTGGGTACACCTATTTACTTCGAGTGTCAGGTGACTCAATGATTAATGAAGGAATCAATCCAGATGATCTCGTTGTGATAGACAAAATGCGTACTCCGCGTAACGGTGATGTTGTCGCTGCGTGTGTTGATGGAGAATGGACGGTTAAATATTTCCGGGAACGGAACGGTCAACCATT
>CAYXCP010000234.1:0-1802 GCA_964463455.1 uncultured Gammaproteobacteria bacterium | reverse complement strand
TTTACCTTACTGCACCAATTTCTCAAGTAATAATTTTATGGGTTTCCCTGACGCAGGTAACTCAGTTGCTTCTTTAAGTGGTGCGCTATTATACAATTTTATGCAGCAGAATCTTATTAATCAATCATTTTGTGGGCCATCTGCCACATTTGTTGAAATAGCTGTACTTCAATGGTTAAGGGAGACGGTTGGTTATTCTGTAGGAGAAGTGAATGATATTTGGGATGCGGGCGGAATCATTACTCCAGGAGGAACTTCTAGTAATACAATAGGGCTTATGCTTGCGCGAGAGCACAAATTTCCAGGATGCATGGAAAGTGGTAAATTTGATCCAGATAAATCATGGCTTATTGTTCCGAAGGGTATAGGTCATTATTCTGTAAAAAGTGCTCAAATGTGGATTGGCTGTGGACACAGATTAATCGAGGTAGAAACAAAAGATTTTCGATATGATCTTGATGATCTCAAAAGAAAATTAACAGAATATAGAGGTAGGATTATGTGTGTTGTTGCATATGCGGGTGATAGTAGAACTATGACGATTGATAACTTTAATGGAATAGCAGACTTAGTACGCTCAATTGATCCTGATGTTTGGTTACATGCTGATGCATGTCATGGATTCTCACTTGGCTTCAGTGATAAGTTGAAAGATAGAATAAAGGGAATAGAACGCTTTGATAGCATAACTATGGATCCGCACAAAGTAATGACAACACCATATGTGATCAGTACTTTATTGGTAAAAAATCCACGTAGCTTAGAAACTATAACAAGTAAATCTGATCTAATTATGAAGGAGCAATTTGCATTCGGGCAAGTTACACCCTTTTTAGGTAGTAGACCTTGGCACTCTCTAAAATTGTGGTTTATTATGAAAAACTTAGGTAAAAAAGGGCTGGATCAATTAATTTATAACAGGCATAAGTTAGCATGCTTTTTAGCTGAAATATTAGAAAATGACACAGATTTTATATTGCTAAATAAAGTTGAAATTAATTCAGTTTTATTTATGTATAAAGGATCATTGTCAGCCACAGTGACTAATTTGGACAAAATAAATGAATTGAATCAAGCTATTCATAAAAGAGTTATTGAAGAAGGTATTTATCATCTACACACTTTTAGTATCCCGGATCGAGGAATGATACAAAAAAATGCTATTATTTTCCCACTTCGTTTTATGAGTGGTAATCCGAATACAACTGAAGAAGATATAAGAAAAATGGTTGACTACATACGAAGTATAGGATCTTCAATATCAGTATGATATCAGCTACAGAGCGCATTGGTGTAAAAGAAGGTGATGGAAATGCGTTATATGATCGTGTATTTAACTATACAGATCACGCGTTCTCAGATAGGCCTCATTTTACATGTATTTATGGTTCTGTACCTTCACATATGCGTAACATCAATTCGGATCTAGATATGTTTGTTGCCGCAGAATATTTTAGTATTTCAGAAAAAACAAACCTCGGAAGATTTGTTGCGGGTATTCATGTCTCAGAAAACCTAGTTATCGATGATGAAGTACCGTATGAAAATAAACTAGCAATTCCTTTCGAAGATCTCGAGGATGCCGTTATGCTTAAGGGTTTAGCTTTAGAAGAGGATACCGTAGTAATTCCTCCGATCGAAAAAACACCGGAGTTTCTGTCATCACGTGCTGTGAGATTAAGACTCATGTTTAATGCGTTAACTGTACCACATGTAGTAAGCACTTCAGATACTGCCCTATATGAACAATAAGCCTGTTGCGAAACAACGCATTAACAGGGCGTGCCAGTACATTATTGGAA
>CAYXCP010000233.1:1293-1810 GCA_964463455.1 uncultured Gammaproteobacteria bacterium | reverse complement strand
ATTTGAAAACAACAAACTTATTATAGAGAAAGTTCAGCTTGAAGGTAAAAATGAAGTCGACTTTAAAACCTTTCAGGACGCATATAAATTTTTATAATTTGCTTTCATCATGTCAAAACGATTAATCTTCACTTTCGGTACTCTATATGAACCCAAGATCATCAATGCCCTACTCGACTCTGAACCTGAATATTTTCTTGCCGATCTAAAGGGATATGCAGTTTTTAAAGGAACAGCAGCAGATTTATCGGAAGAGATGAAGACAGAGATTACCAAACGTCGCGATCTCTCCTCTTTCACGTTTCTATTCGCCAAAAAAGTAAAAGACAAAAATTCAGTAATTCATGGAAAGGCATATGCTATTACAATAGAACAAGAAATCTTACTTGATGCATGGGAACGATACCCGCGCTGGTACCAGAAAGAAGTTGTGACGGTTACAGATATGCAAAGCAGTAAACATGAGGCAACAGTATACGTGATAAATACTGGCGGAGTTAAACTAGATACATATGAA
>CAYXCP010000233.1:0-1197 GCA_964463455.1 uncultured Gammaproteobacteria bacterium | reverse complement strand
CCATTCGTCTTTCAGATCAGTGCTTGCTGCGTGGCAGTTGCTTGTATTATGCTCTGTGCAACGTTGCTGCTATAAAAAATGGGGAGGCAGAGAAAAAAGGGATAGGTTCTAATTCGCCTGTAACCACAGTACACGAACCAAATAATTGTACCAATGAAGGTAATTGTAAAGGGTTTGTAATTACAGAAACTAGAACAATTTAATTTTTTTGGTAGAATTTATATCAAAAGTTTCTATTTATCCAATAATAATATGAGTGAATCAGGTAGACAACTTTATAGTTCAGTACCTAAAGGCATTTGTTCACTGCGAAGTGGATGCTATTGGGAAAGATGTGTAGAAGATAAACCGGAAAGTGGCACTTCACAATTCTCAGTCGAATATGTTCGTCCTTCTCAATGTAACGGAGAAGGTGAATGTCAGGGAGTAGTTGTAGAAGAAACATATATTCATCAAACTAAATAAGCTTATTACATCGCCAGGACTTTGAAGATTGATGTTATTTTAATTTCAAAATCATTAATGAAATTTGATGATTATGGAGTTATAAAGCTTGTATCTGTTTAAAGTATGTTTTTCTCCAGATTTCAAAATCTACCGCAGTTATATTACCATTACCATCAAAATCGGCAAATCCAGTATATTGAAGGCTGGTAAATTCTTTTCTCCATATCTCAAAATCTACAAGATCAACTTTTTCGTCACAATTAGCATCCCCTATCGGTTTTCGTGAACACATTACTGGAGTAGGCGTTGGAGATGGACTCGGCGAAGGTGAGGGTGTTACTGTCGGAGAAGGTGTTGGAGTAATAGGAAAGTCATACTGGAAAGAGCTATCACAATATAACCATTCTGTTTTAAGAAACCCTGATCCGCAGGCACTTGATTCTGATTTAACATAAGTAGATTCTGACTCACTTTCAAAAATAACGTTATCAACAATAATTTTATCTACTCGCAAATCCCTTCTGGTGCCTATATCGTTACTAAAACGCACTTTTATCTGATGTGCGGTTACTTTAGTGTCTGCCTGATATGTAAATTCTTCAAATTGACGTCCCTCCGCATTACCTTTAATATCAACAAAGGAGGCAGCTTTAACATCATTAATTATAAGATCGGCTGTTGGCAAAGAAGTACCGGCGGCGTATACCTTAATCAGCGACCCTGATCCGGTTGCTGTCTCCTGAGCAGAAA
>CAYXCP010000232.1:0-1823 GCA_964463455.1 uncultured Gammaproteobacteria bacterium | reverse complement strand
TATATGCCTGTACCTGGCATAGAGGGGCGGACCCGTAACGGTGTGTCCTGCCATCTCGAGTCATAGGGACTAACACGAAGGGTGAAGCCAATATCTCCATAGGTATAAATATTTCCGACCGTCGCGCCGAAATAAGGTTTTACAGACCAGAAATTATTTTCGATCTGCCCTTTGACTGCCATCGGCCATGATCTTTGCCACGCGAGCATAACACCCGGTTCGTTTTTAAGTTGATGTGACCACCCTTCAGGTACAGGGCTGTCTGTTATATTTTTGTGGATAAATTTTTGTGACCACTCTCCCATTGCAGCAGGGCCAATGATACCGAGAGTAGCTTCTACTTCATCAGCATGATTGTTTGTCAAGGTTACCATACCGAACGTGCCGTAGAGAAAACCTGCCCATGGACGGTCATAAGGGTTTAGAGATGTGCGTGCGATATCTCGGGGGGTATAAATATTTTGTCCTAAGGAATAATATATGCTGGACGTTCTGTTAATCTCAAACGTGGGGATTAGTTTATCTATCTCATAGGCCATGCGAGGAAACTCTACATCGGTATCCGTAAAGTTAACGCGTATGCCGCTGGTGTAGTTTTTATCCGTTCCTCCACCTAAAGAGTCATTTTCTATGATGACAGTAACAATTTTCTTTTCTGGAGCATCAAACACCCTTTCAGGAATAGATTGTTCAACCGTCGGCTCAGCATACGAAGAGGGGGCTATGGTTACCCATAGCCCTAAGCTTGCAACTATCAAAAATATGAACTTGTTCTTCTTCATTTTCTAAAGCAAAAAGCACTCATGAGTCTTGTTTTATAATGCTTTTCAACATCCATATAGATTTTTGGTGATCTGTGATACGCTCAACCATGAGGTTTTCACTTTCATCGTCACTTATATCTTGAGCCTCTTTTTTCAAAGATTGACAAGATTCAATAACTTTTTCATTCATTTTTATCAGATTATAAACCATGATAATGGCCCGCGCATTGGCATCCGTTTCTTTGCTTATCGCATTCGAAGTTGTTTTAAGCATACTCATAATTTCATCACTTTCAAATGGCAAAACGTAAGAATTGAGGGCGCGAATACGCTCAGCGATAACATCAATAGCCTTAAAGAGCCGATTGTATTGTTCTTCAAAAAGTTTGTGTAAAGAAAAAAACTCAGAGCCCTCAACATTCCAGTGATAGTTATGCGTCGCCAGATACAATCCATATGTACTGCTCAGAACAGACTGCAAACCCTGACACACAGCATTATCATGGTCTTCTAATTTGTGGATTTTTTTAAGTATATTCATATCTTTCTCGTTTCTATTTATCTAGAGTTTCTTCTATATCATTTATTTCATAAAGCTTTTCCATTCATCAAGACTCAGCTTACCGTCGCCGTTATCGTCATAGGAATTAAACGTTCCGATTTCAAACTCGCTGTTGCTGACTTTGCCATCGGTATTGGTATCCCATTTTGAATATAGGCCAGTCTTTTCAATCAAGGTTTTGACCTCGTTGTTATCAAGACGGTTGTCTTTGTCTTGATCCCAGTATGTATAGTGATTGTAATCTACGTCTTTATAAGGGCGGTAGAAATGGGATGTTGTGAGTTTCCACTCCTCATCCCCCATGAAGCCATCGCCATCAAGATCAGACTTTGTATAGAGATAGGTTGTAAACTCATCCGGCTGGATATAGCCGTCTTTATTACTGTCGTAGGAATATGTGCGAGTTTGAGTTTGAGTTCTTGTTTCTTCTGCTCTAGTCTGCAGGGCAGGAACGGTGATAAAACCGAGAACAAGCGTAGCCAATATGGCTTTGTTCA
>CAYXCP010000231.1:0-1837 GCA_964463455.1 uncultured Gammaproteobacteria bacterium | reverse complement strand
TACGAAGTATAGTACAATTATGGAAGAGGACATAAGACCCGCAGTATCTCATGTACATGATGAAACACCTGAAGATAAACACGCCGCTGAATATGATATTCAAGCACCACCATGGTATGTGCAAGGATCGTTCGTGATGGATACCATAACTGGGAAAAAAAAGCACGAGATATAGATATATTTTATCCGGTTGTTTCTGATGATGATACTGCTAAACCACCCGATACTGGAGTGGATACGCCTTTATATAAACATACAACGCCTATGCCTAAGGATGTATATTTTCCACCCGTTTTAGGGAATACATATAACACTGATTATTATTTAATCACACCTGATGGGATCGTGAAACCAACAGGTTTTCCAGATAAACCCACAAGACTTGAACTCATAGGCGATGGAGATTGCCTCAGCTTAGGGAATATTATTCGTGGTATTAAGTATAGCTTAAGATATGATTTACCTGTGGATCCTTCAATGGAGTTAGTGTGGTCAGCAAAACTGAAAGAACTCTTTACACCCGAATACATGGAATTAATGTTTTTTAATGATGAAGAAGAAGTTATCGCATACATTGACGACATATTAACTGAAGAAACAGCAGATGAAGAAAGAGAACAGGTTAGATCAATAGTCTCGCGCCTGTTGGGGAGAGTGTTGACTTAAATAGGGAATTTACTATACTGTAACTATGATATCTGATAGTAAGTATGTAATCATAAACGATAAACCTTCCTACGTAAATAAAAAAAAACTACAGGAGGAATATGATGCTTTTGTCATGAGGATAGAAGAGCTTAAAAACAGAGCTATGATATTGAAGAACAATGCACTTAATCAGTTAAAACATAAAGCAGTTGATACTCACACTTAACTATGGCCGGAGATGAAAGAGAAGCTATCCCAGATAAGGACAGATTATCTGTTGGTGAGTTAGCAAAACAATTTGCAGGTGAAGGTGCCGCTCTTGCAAGAAACGCAGGAGAGCAGGTTGCTAGCGATGCAGGAGAAGTAATTCAAGCAGAACTTCATGCGGGAAAAACAACTGATACGGCAGCTAAATTACAGCAAATAGCTGATGAAATTGTACGCGAAAGCGCTGAACTACCTGCAAGGCTAGATCGAAAGAAAGCTCCATATGTAATGTCAAAGGAAATGAGAGATCAGATTGAAGCGGCTAGATATTTAGGCAAACCAATTCTTGTTGCGGGTGAGCCAGGTACAGGCAAAACAGCATTGGCCTGGGCATATGCAGGAGAGCATGATCTCGAACTTATCATTGGCCAATGCGAAGTTGGTGTAGATGATCCACGTGACCTGCTATACACCTACGATCAGATCCGTCGCATGAGTGACGCATTTGCACAACAACTTAAACCAGATGCAGCATACGTAAAGCCCGGGCCAATAGGACAGGCTCTACAGGCAGGAGCAGAGGGCAGGCAAGTAGTACTTCTGCTAGACGAAGTTGATAAGACAGAGCCAGGATTTGAAGATAAATTTCTTTCAACACTGGAAAACTTGAGCTATACCGTGGGAGAAACGGGCGAAACAATACAGGCTAAAGTACCTCCAATTATATTCATGACTTCTAATAATAAACGTGATTTCACCGATACATTTAGAAGACGATTCCTGCTTATCGATATTCCCTTTCCTAATGCGGAACAAATGAACCAGATAGTACTATCTCATTTTCCTGATACACCTAAATAGTTAGTAGATTCAGCAATACGCAGATTTTATGAAATTCGAAACACCCCGGGTATAGAGCATCGTCCTTCTACTGCAGAGTTACTTGATTGGATTACACTTCTCAAGATGAAGGGCGTCTCAG
>CAYXCP010000230.1:0-1838 GCA_964463455.1 uncultured Gammaproteobacteria bacterium | reverse complement strand
ATGTCCTTATCGTAAATGCATATGAATTCTCGGATCTTGTCAAAGTTCCGATCAAGAATCTAAATTTCTCAAAGGTGTATGTTCCTCAATACTGGCCGCTTCTGCGGGACAAAACGGTAATCGTCACTCACGGGGAAAAAGGAAGTTACGGGTATGAAGGAGGTGCAATTTATTATCAGAAAGCGATTCCTCCAAAGAAGATTGTCGATACAACAGGCGCGGGTGATGGATACACCGGAGCTTTTATAGCCGATTATGTTTGCACAGGAAACATTGAAACTGCGATGAGAGCAGGCGCTGAATATTCTTCAAAGAAATTGTCGCATCTGGGAGCTAACTGATCATTATCTGCATACAAGTTTATATCCCATATTTCGTGATGTTTTGATAAGAGGAAATGCCACGCCTGCAGATAATATTTTCTTTCTTACCCGTTCTACTAACTTTGATACAGACCAGTCTGATCCAGCATACCCATCGTACAACGTTTCTAATATTGTATTTTTTGAAATAAACTCATTTTTTCTGTTGAGAAGTAATTCAAAAAATGCCGCTTCTTTCTCTGAAAATGAGTTTATACTCTTGTTGTCAATCAAATACCCCCCTTTATGTTTTCTTATATAAGGATTTTGAATTATAAGATTAAGACTTCTTAAATAAGTATCCGATTCATCTACTAAACTGCGAGATCTTTGATGATTTTCGTTAAAGGGCAACGTTGTACTTATATAATCTGTATTGAGATCTTTAAATGTATTGGTTATGAGGAAATCTATTATTGCTTCTCGCTGTTGCCATTGTGCGGTCAGCGAATCATGGATGTTAGTTTTAATATCTACATACGCCGAAATATAACAATGAACAATGTGGGAAACCGCCTGTTTAATTGTACAACCAGAATTTCTAATCCAGATAAAAATTCTATATTTTTCCCCTATTTTTTTATATTCGAATGAACCATCAGTACCAAACGGTGAAACAATAATCTGTATGTCGCAAATTTCTTTCCAAAGAGATGGAAAAACTATTTTTATTCTATTTTCTAATTTATATTGTATTTTGTTAAATTCCTTTTCCAAATCATATTTGGATATAATCTTAGGAATTTTATATGATCGAAGCTGCTCTACAATATCTACCAGATCTTCTTTCGTAAAAACATCAGGCAGGTCGGAATACGTTTTATTTGAGCTTATAAGAGATGAATAATCTAACTTTGGCAAGTAGACACATTTATCTTTGGGAAACGGAAGTACTAAAAAATTATGATGTTGGAAGAATTTCGCCCTGACTTTTAAAAAAGTATTCATCACCCTTACCGCATTCATGTTTTCTGTCTGTATATATGTCAAATTCATGTCAAGATAAATATTTTATCAGATGTTATTATATCACAGAATGACTTATAATAATTAATTTAAATATATATGTCAGAAACTTATTTCGATTTAACATCTTTTTCAAATAGCGAAAGACCTACGAGCGGAGACGAATACAATCTTGTTGACCGAACATGGCATATGGCTGGTCTAGCTGTGCTAGGAATATGCAGTGGATGTCCTCAACTAGCAGTGACATGTAATCCTGCTGTAAAAGGTGTGGAGAAAAATAATTGTGCTGCTAAATTGCAAATAACTCAGAAAGACCTTAGTGCTCCTCCAGATGATTGTTTAATACGAGGCAAAACTGTAGGGTTTTATTTTGATTCAGGTGGACCTAAGGCTGAAATAATAGCGTAAATAATTGCAGAGTTTTATACTCGGATTATCGTATCTCTTCTAGCAGGTTCCGGCCGCTCATTGTAGATGGCTTCACCAGATCCATAACAGATAGAATGG
>CAYXCP010000229.1:0-1864 GCA_964463455.1 uncultured Gammaproteobacteria bacterium | reverse complement strand
AAAATCAGGTATTTAAAAGTATGGTTGGCTATTACTGGTATTTACGTTTGCGCGGGTGGGAAATCGATGCTGTGGATTTTGCCACAAAAAGTTATGGCCAGGAATATTCGCTGGGCGAGAAAACTGATGATCCGGGCAAATTATCGGTGCTTCTGATGAAGCTTACCGAAAAGATGGGACGCCGGTTGAGAGCCGCAGGAAAGGCCGCATATGGCATCCATATCGCATGTGTGTATGATGATATGACTCACTGGCACAGAGGTCGCAAACAGGAAAAACAACTCTATACAACTGCAGAACTATTTAATAAGGCACAGTGGCTGCTCAACCAGCAGCCCGAACGCAAAGTAGTGCGTAAACTCGCAGTCAGCTGTTTCGATCTGGTCGAAGCAACCACTCCTCAGATGGATCTGTTTGGAACACAGGTAGATCGCAGACGCAATGTATCTGATGCGATGGATAAGATTAATGACCGGTATGGCGAATTTGTGATTACTCCGGCTCTGATGATGGGTATGAACGGACTGGTGGTTGATCGCATTGCATTCGGAAACGTGAAGGGAATAGAAGATTTATACGAGTAACCTTCCGTCATTCTGGGGAGGAGTGCAATGACGACTCCAGAATCGTTCAGTCATCCTGGCAAGTTACAACATGTCCAGGATCTAACAACTTATGAGACAAGGATATGTTTACATCATGGCAAACGATCGACCGACACTTTATACAGCTGTAACAAACAACTTTATAAGAAGAGTTTATGAACATAAAAATAAATTGCATGACGGATTTACTTCCAGATATAACTTAACAAAACTCGTTTATTATGAAGTATGTGACCACATTGAAGCTGCAATCATCAGAGAGAAACAGATTAAGGATATGAATCGGAATGAGAAGATTGAGATGATAAGAAAGATGAATGAAGATTTTGAAGATTTATTTAAAAAAATATTAAAGTAGATTCTGGACCTGTCTGCCGACAGGCAGGTGCGCTCCTTATAGTCGCTTACCAGAATGACGAAAATTAGATGTTACTCAGGGGACAATGTGCATGGTTATGTTTACGTGCAGAACAATACGTTCGACCATATGCGATAAGAAGGTGCGACAGGATGAACCAGTCTTCCCGTGGGATAATCTTCATCAGGTCCTGTTCTATTTTTATAGGATCATTATGAGTAGTTAAACCCAGAAGCTTCGTAAGTCGACGCACGTGCGTATCGACAACAATTCCTTCTGTTTTGCCATATCCATTTCCCATAACTACATTTGCCGTTTTACGACCAACACCTGAAAGTGCAAGAAGTTCTTCCATGCTATCCGGAACCTTGCCGTGGTATCTGGTTTCAAGTATTTTAGCCGTTTCTAGGATGTGCTTTGCTTTATTGTGATAAAATCCCGTCGATTTAATATCCTGTTCAAACTCTTTCTTATCTGCCGTTACATAGTCATGCAGTGTTCTATATTTTTTAAATAACTTTGCTGTTACGATATTCACCATTTTATCGGTGCACTGTGCGGACATCATGACCGCAAACAGAAGCTCAACATTATTTGAATAGTTGAGAGCGATCTTAGGCTCTGGAAAAAGTTCTTTTAACTTTGCAGTTATTTTTATCGCTTTTTGCTGAAGTGCTTTTTGTGTAGGCATAGATTATTCAGGAAGATGATAACGATTATTGTCACAGACAATCATACCCTCTTTTTTCATGCGACTCAGTATATCACGCGTACGCGTTGCATCCTTCTCAACCGCTTTAATTATAGACTCTTCATCCATCTTATGGTCTTTTACGAGTGCTTTGAGAATTGCTCCGCGTATCTGACGATCTGACCCCTCAAACTTCGACTGGACGCTATA
>CAYXCP010000228.1:0-1912 GCA_964463455.1 uncultured Gammaproteobacteria bacterium | reverse complement strand
AAATTTCAGGTTAAAAGTAGGGATATATTTTTAGATGGGCAACATCTCGGGGCACTTATTACTTTCCCGCAGTGTTTAATGGATATCCTGTTGTAAAATCTTTTCCATTATTCCCTTTTACTTTAAACGATACTACGAGCCCAACTGTATCAATTAAAGAATTTTTATAAAATGTCGAGTCGAAAACTAACTCAGAATAATGAAGACAAATTTTTGTGAATTTAATATGCTTTTTTGTTCTTGGATTACTCCATAAGTTGATATTTTCTGGTATTACATCATTAAATAAAACTAAATGATTATCCGCAATAAACACAATAATTCAAAGATTTTTCGTATCTTTATAGTATCAAATCAGTCAACACATGAAACTACTAGACTTTGACAAACATTTCCCAAGTGAAGAGGTTTGTATCGAAAAATTTAAAGAACTTCGCCTGAAATCAGGCATTGTGTGTCCTCATTGCGGAGGTAAGGATCACCTTTGGCTTCCGGCTTCATATCATTTTGAATGTAAGTCTTGTCATAGCCGCAGGTCTTTGCGTTCAGGTACCATTATGCATGGTTCAAAATTGCCTTTTTTGTATTGGTTCAAAGCCATTCATCTGCTGACAAGCACAAAAAAGACCTTTTCAGCTTGCGAAATACAACGACAATTAGGCCATAAGCGTTATCAACCGATTTGGGAAATGCTTCATAAAATTCGTAGTGTGATGGGACAACGCGATGCCCAATACATTTTGTCGGGAATGATAGAACTTGATGAGGGATTTTTCTCTACCGAACGAGCTGAAGAAGAAAAAACCAAAACATTGAAACGTGGACGTGGCAGCCAGAAGAAAACCAAAGTACTCGTAATGGTTGAAAGTGAGCATGTTGAGAATCCGAAGAATCCTCAGAAGCCCAAACGGGTCAACCACTTGAAAATGGTCGTTATTCCTGACTTAAAAGCCGAAACAATCGACCAGGAAGCAATTGCAGCGATAGATAAAGATGCCAAAATCACAACTGATGGATCTACTTCGTACACGAATTTCAAAGATCATTTTGCCCAACACGATGCTTCGGTTGTTTTACCAAAAGAAGTGTCTAAAGTACTCCCTTGGGTACATATAGCTATAAGTAATGCAAAATCTTTACTTACAGATATGTATCACGGCATGAAAGCAGAATTTCTACAAGGGTATCTGAATGAATTTTGTTATCAATTCAATCGTATCAAAATTCCATATGACCCATTTGATAAATTACTCGCTATTACGGTTTCGTATAAATCAAATTTTAAGCATATCACATACAGAAAAGCTAAAACAGAGAACTGTACGTTTTGCGGATAGGCATTAAAGATTTTATAAAGATTTATGCTTTAAAACATAAAACCGATGAATTTCATAAGATTTGAATGGTCATATTTCGGGCAAATATACGTTGCTCTACATTTTTTTGTAATTCTGCACTCCATTCAACATACTGAAATTCAAGGTGAATAAAACTAACGAAACCCTCCCAATTTATATCGACGAGTACGACTACGCACTACCCGATGAGCGCATTGCCAAATTTCCACTTCCGCAACGCGACGCTTCGAAACTATTATTGTATAAAAATAGCCGTATTTCGGAAAGTACGTTTTCACACATTGCTGATTATTTGCCCGAAAACAGTTTGTTGGTTTACAATAACACACGGGTGATTCAGGCACGATTAATTTTCCATAAATCGACCGGAGCGCGCGTAGAAGTATTTTGCCTGGAGCCACTTACGCCAGCAGATTATGCACAATCGTTGGGTGCAACAACCGTTTGCGTGTGGCTAATCCGGCTTGAAGGTAAAGTTGACTATATCGAAAAGATTCAGGACACAGAGGGAAAGCGCATGGCCAATGCTATTGAGAACATGTCTCACCGGCAAC
>CAYXCP010000227.1:0-1915 GCA_964463455.1 uncultured Gammaproteobacteria bacterium | reverse complement strand
CATAGAAGGTACAATACATTTTGTGCATAAGTATATAAAACCGGTGCACGATTTTTTAGATGGGTGTGGCAAAAAAAAGGGACAAGAAAAACGGTAGAATAAGTTGTGCAACAAACAATACCATTACTTGTCCCCACGGTAATAATACCAAAGGAAATAATGACATACAAACAGCAAATACAAAATCAGGAGCTCATCACGAAAGTGAGAATCATACGAGCAGTGAGGAGAGATCATGTTCCTATCGGGGAAGTGGCAAAGGCATTTGGATGTCATCGCAATACGGTAGGATCAATTATGCGACAATTTAATATCCAGATAAGTAAACCAGAGCAGGATGCGTTAATGGCATCTCATGCCTCATTTACCAGTAACCAGCTCCAGGAGACCTATGGAGCATTGGTCAACAAAAGTAGGAAGCCGTTGACGAATAAGCGATCCGTGAGAGTTGAGGTTGAACAGGAGGTTGTGGCGATGTTTACAGAGAAGAAGATATGCGTAGGGGTCAAGAGGATGAAGACATATATAGCTCGATCATATGACCAAACTGATAGTGCGTTGTTACAGATTACCTCAGGGCAGATGCGAGGGATATACAAACGCAATGGACTCAGATGCACGCATGTTCGCAGTGGCAATGGTGAGCGACGGCATTTGTACGATTATGAGGCGATAGGATGTTTTGAGCGGATGCATTATGATGTAAAACACGTATTAGATAAGCATGCATTACCTGCGGAGGTATATGATACATTATCAGGGAAAGAGGTACCTCGGTATGAGTGGAACTTGATAGATGTACGGAGCCGATTTCGATTCATTGGATATTCGTATGAGTTGAATGCAGAATTTGGATTTCGGTTTTTATTGTTTTGTATCCAATATCTGCGATCGGTACTGCCCGGGTACACTCCTCAGATTGAGATAGGAGTTGATAATGGAACAGAGTTTTGTGCAGGATCACAACGCAAAGAGCAGGAATGGAACGAAGTTCTTGCTCAGGTTCAGGCACATCTGTATTCATATGAGCCTCGATTTGATATACGGAAGAATCTGATTGAACGGTCACATTTAACCGACGATGAGGAGTTGTACATACCCCGGGGATCGCGTATGGGAACTCGGGACCAGTTCCATACCGAAGTAACCTTGTATAGCCGATACTGGAACTTCATTCGTGCCCATTCAGGACAGGGAATGCACAACCGTACTCCCTATGAAGTGTTGTGTGCGTCAGGATTGATTGGAGTTCAAAAGTTGCCCACCTTCCCCGTACTCATATTAGATGAGGTGATTGACGGATTACGAACCTGTAATCGCATCATTGAATTGGATCACTACCTCCATACAAACCCAACACTTGTGCAAAAATCTCTCACTGATCAAAAACTGAAAAGAAAAATTGAAGACCGTTTTTATTTATCTTCTAATGCACAAAATGTCTTGACATATTACCATAACCTCCAGGTGCCTTGTTGACAAATAATTTGAGCTCAGCTATGATGTTATCACTATGACAGAAACACATCACCACAAACCTAGTAAGGCAGTTAGAAAACATGAAGACGTCGAAGAAACAGATGTAGAAACATCGGAAGATGAAACGTCAGTAAGAGAACCAGATTATCGCTACACTCCAGCAGCCAAACCACCTTATCTTCTTATCATTCTACTTATGGCTGTCTCATTCTTTGCAGGATATCTTATTTTTAAAGTATCAGCTCTTCAGCAGAAATTGAATGAAGGTGGAACCGGAGGCACAGCTCAACAGCAACAGGCCGCAGCTCCTAAAGATCTCAAAATCAAAAAACCGTCAGCAAATGAACATTGGAGAGGTGACAAAAATGCACGCTATGTATGGGTCACCTATTCTGATTATGAATGTCCTTTCTGTAAAAGGAATCATCCTGATGTC
>CAYXCP010000226.1:539-1922 GCA_964463455.1 uncultured Gammaproteobacteria bacterium | reverse complement strand
TTCTTGGATGATTGGCGATGGAGAAAATGATATCAAGGTCGGTAAAGCGGCTGGATGTAAAACTGCACTGATTGGTAAGGACGATTTCGATCAGGATATGACATTGGAGTCACTTCTGGATTGGTGTTATGCTCTTTTATAAAAGAATAATCGACCGAAAAATGAAAGTAGGAAGAACATGAAAACCCTAGAACCCCGCCTTGAAACACACATTGACCTTTTGATTGAACGTTACCCTGTTCTTGAGGTATGCAGACGAGATTTGATCGATGCTTACCTTATTATGGAAGAATGCTATGAGCACGATGGCAAGCTTCTAATTGCTGGTAATGGCGGATCTGCCGCTGACTCTGAGCATATTGCTGGTGAATTGATGAAAAGGTTTAAAATACCTCGCCCAGTTACAGCAGAATTTGCTGAGAAGCTAAAAGCTATTGATCCGGATAGAGGAGAGAATTTGGCAAAAAATCTTGAGAGAGGATTGATGGCTATTCCTTTAGTGGCTCATGTGGCACTCTCGACGGCGTATATAAATGATGTGGACGGACTGGGTGTGTTTGCTCAACAACTATTTGGATTTGGTCGTCCAGGAGATGTATTTTTGGGAATCAGCACAAGTGGAAATAGTAAGAACGTGATGAGTGCCACAGTCGTAGCTAGAGCTCTTGGAATCAAAGTGGTGGGATTGACTGGCGCAAAAGGGGGAGACCTAGCTCCAGTTGCTGATGTTGCAGTCAAGCTTCCAGACACAGAGCCATATATGATTCAGGAACTTCATCTTCCGGTTTATCATTGCTGGTGTTTGATGCTCGAGGATAAATTTTTTGGAGATAACTCGTGTACCTAAAACATATTATTCAAAGTACTCGAACTAGCCCAAAACGCAGTTCGAGTACGGTGAGAATCACAACCATACCCAAACTACATATTGTTGTCTGCTTATTTCTTCTTAATTCTCTAAATTGCCTCCCTCAATTGATCGAATATAGCTTGTCAAGGACGAAGTCGTACAGCGGTGCGAAGTACCCGACTTTACTAGCCATGTGATGGCTATACACTATATAGAGAATCATAAATCAGTTCGAGAACGGGTATACTCGAAGTAAAAACCGTTGGAAGGTTCTATACATTAGTTAAGAAAAGGAGAACAATGACAATGAACGTACTTGTTACTGGTGCCGGTGGCATGGTTGGCTCTCATATGGTGGAGCAACTATATAACGCTGGGCATAATGTTATTGGTATTTGGCATAAGAACAAGAAAAACATTGAGCAGATTACACTACCTATTCGTTTTGTTCAGTGTGATCTTCGTTATGGATATGGCCTTGATGAGCTTATATTGGATAATTTGCCTGATCAGATATATCATCTGGCGGCTCA
>CAYXCP010000226.1:0-529 GCA_964463455.1 uncultured Gammaproteobacteria bacterium | reverse complement strand
GTGCGCAAACTATTGATGAGACAATTAATGGAACTGGTGAGTTATATGAGGCAATTAAAAAGACCCGTAAATATGTTAATCCTCACTATGATCCGATGGTTGTCGTGGCTTGTTCAAGCGCAGAATACGGTGAGACTCTTAATAAGTTGGAGGGGGCCGGAGTCTATGTTAAAGAAACTGCCGAGCTACAGCCATTACATCCTTATGGTGTGAGCAAGGTTGGGCAGGATTTGATCGCTTTCCAATACTTCAGGAACGACCACATTCGGTGCATCAGAGCTAGGATATTCAATTCCACAGGGACTCGAAAGGTTAATGATGTGACTTCAGATTTTACAAGACGTGCTATAGAAGCCGAAAAATCTGGAGTATGGGAACTTCGAGTTGGTAATCTTGAAACACGAAGAGCTATTATGGATCAACGTGATCTTGTAAATGGATTAATGCTGTTGGCTGAGAAAGGAAAAGCAGGAAATGTATACAACCTTTCATCTGAGCACGTCTATCAGATGAAAGACATAGTCACGAT
>CAYXCP010000225.1:0-1922 GCA_964463455.1 uncultured Gammaproteobacteria bacterium | reverse complement strand
ATCGGCTGGAGAGGAGCAATAAATGAAAGTGGCCGTTGGTTCGAATCAAATAAATAAGCGCCATCCTTTTCTGCATCATCATTGTGTGAGAATAGTAATACATTATCTGTCTGATCCACAGAAATAGCTTTTACAACACCAATATTAGTAGAAGGGGAGAGCGAGGGGTTTTTCGGAAATAGAAGCGCATCAAGACTCGTTACTATTTCGCCTTTTAAATTAATTGACTGGGACCATTCTGTATAACCGTCTTTTTTAATCTGTACATTATATTGCCCGGGAGGAAGAGGGAGATTGAGATCGGTGACACCTTTGAGCTCACCGTTAATATAGACCTTGCCAGGCTTAGGACTCGAGGACAATGCAAGAATACCCGTCGACGTAAGCGACTTTTCTTTCATGTTGAATCGATATCCGCGGGCATACGCAATAATCGCGACGAGCAGAAAAATAAAAACAATAGTTATCAAAAGTCTAGCAAGGATACGCATATTTATATATCTTTAGGTAGTATTATGATACAGTAATTTGAATGTATTTCGTATTACTACCAATTCATAGTATACTAAGTTATATGTTTTTCCGCAAGAAAGTAGGTATAGATCTAGGTACAGCGAATACTCTCGTATATGTTGCACGTGAAGGAATCGTACTTAATGAGCCTACGGTAGTTGCATACTCTCAAGAAGATAAACGAATTCTGGCGGTCGGCGAAGAAGCACGCGAAATGCTCGGACGCACTCCTGGATCAATCATCGCGGCTCGTCCCATGAAAGAGGGAGTGATTGCCGATTATACGACAACTTCTGCAATGATTACATACTTCCTTAAGAAAGCTCTCAAAGGACGTATTCTCTGGCCGGAAGTCATGATATCCATCCCTGGAGGTGCCTCACAGGTAGAAAAGCGTGCAGTTGTTGCCGCATGCAAGCAAGCGGGAGCCTCGGATGTGTACCTTATTGAAGAACCACTTGCTGCTGCTATTGGAGCAAAAATCCCTATCGCTCAACCTTCAGGACACATGATCGTGAATTCTGGAGGAGGCACAGCTGAGATTGGCATTATCTCTCTCGGCCAGCTTGTGGCATACAAGACAGTGCGTGTAGCTGGTAATAAACTTGATGAACATATCACACAGTATGTGCGAAAGAAGTTTAATATCGTCATTGGCGATCGTACGGCTGAAGATATCAAGATTAAGATAGGTAATGCCATGGTGCAAGAGAAGGAAGGCTATGTAGAGCGCAAACTTGAAATAAAAGGTCGCGATTTCCAGACAGGCTTACCTAAAGTACTTGAAATCGATGAAAAAAGTGTCAGCGAAGCTCTTCAGAAGCCACTCAAACAGATACTTGAAGGGATCAAAGAAGTCCTCGCTATGAGTCCGCCTGAACTCGCTGCAGATATCGTAGATAAAGGTATCGTTCTTTCGGGAGGGACGTCTCTTCTTACAAACCTCGATCGATATATTTCCTTTTACACAGGAGTGCCATCATTTGTTGTCGATGAACCATTATTTTGTGTCATACGTGGTGTCGGAATGGCTATCGAAAACCTGGATAGCTTCAAAGAAGCTATTAGATAGCTTATAGCCTATTTTGAATGTGATAGCAATGAGACAATGCGCAGGAGAAAATATTAGTGTGATAAAATAGTAGTTAGATATAGTATTTTTTAAAAGAATTAATCCGTTTTTGTTTCTCAAAATAGTTTGAATTGTCAATATTATCTAATAATAGGTTATATTTGTTGAACAAAAATAGAAGTATTGAGATTTTAAATATAAAAAAACCTATCCTTATAATTCATATACACTCATGAAAACAAATACGTTGTTAGGATTTAAGTTGCCCACAGATTCTAAACAGATTGTCCTAGAGAAAATAATAAAAAACATACGGGAAGATAAGCGTTTTCAGCAT
>CAYXCP010000224.1:1512-1934 GCA_964463455.1 uncultured Gammaproteobacteria bacterium | reverse complement strand
TTTCTGTACTTTGAAGATATGGATTTTACTCTTAGGGCAAAACATAAAAATATACTTATGTACGCAGTCCCACAATCCAAAATATGGCATAAAGTGGGAAGTTCAAGTTCAAAAAAAGGCACAGCAAGCGTAAGATATTACTTTGTGCGCAACTTTATACTCTTTTATAAATACAACAGACTCATTACGTATTCGTCAGTTAGAAGCTTGATTGCATATGTGTTACACGAGATAAAAACATATATACAGTTAAAAGATGTTACTGCTCTTTGGCTTATCACCAAAGGAATTATTGATGGATTAGTTAATAAAACGGGTGAATTACACTGATTCTATGAAAATAACAGTTATTGCCGGTGCGTATTTATATTCAAATGACGGAATAGGAAGATATACCCAACATCTTGTCAGTCAGCTTGCAC
>CAYXCP010000224.1:0-1502 GCA_964463455.1 uncultured Gammaproteobacteria bacterium | reverse complement strand
GCACATGTTGAAGGTATGAGTGTAAATACCCTTGGTTATGGCGAACCACATAACGAATATACTTCTAAAAAACCAAGGTTTCCTCTGTTTGTACATAAAACTGTTTCACCCGTAATTATGGAGCTAAATTATATGAAACGGTTTTATTACAACAATACAATACTCAGGGAAAAACTGAAAGAAACTACGTCTGATATTTACCATGCCGTATCTCCCAGCGAAGTAGTAGGCGCCGTAACATTGCACAAAAGACCACTTATAACCACATTCCATGACGCAATTCCACTTCTATTTAAAAACAGATTTCTGATGGAGAAAACTTATTTTAGATACTATAGCAATGTAGCAAAAAAAAGCGACGTTATAGTTGCAGATTCCCTTTCCACTAAGAACGATTTGATACAGCTCCTACATATTGATAAAGATAAAATAAAAGTAATATATCCAGGTGTCGATACAGTCAGATTTCATCCTGTTGATAAAATGCCATCGACTATAAAGAAGATACTGTATCTTGGCGGACTAACAAAACGAAAAGGTATATATGAAGTTATATATGCATTTAATAAATTACTGAAAACCAGGACTGATGTAAAACTATTAATCGGTGGTGGTGGTGAAGAATCTTCTAAAGTGCAAAAGAAGATAAAAGAATTGAAGATAGATAAATATGTAGAATACCTTGGCTTTGTAGCAGAATCTGATTTGCCTTCTCTGTACCATCAAGCAGATATATTTGTTTACCCATCAAAATATGAAGGGTTCGGATATACAGTGCTTGAAGCTATGGCTTGTGGCATTCCTGTTATTACGAGCAATACTTCTTCGTTACCTGAGATAGTTGGCGATGCCGCTATAACTGTTGATCCTACAAATAGAGAGGAACTGTATACAAAAATGACTTACCTTCTTGATAATGAAAGTGTACAGAAAGAACTGCAACAGCAAGGACCTAAACAAGCAAATAAATATAAGTGGGAAAATAGCGTAAATAGTTTACTACAGCTATATTCTTCTATTATCTAACTAATGCTCTTATATAGTTCATATGTTTTTTCTGCTATATCTGTCCAGGTAAATTGTGCTGCATAGTTTTTTGCATTTGTACCTTTTTCTTTCAAGTCTGTAGGTACTGAAGCATTTTTCATCGTCCTATATAGATCGTTGATGTTCTTATAATTGAATCCAACTTCATTTGGCAATTCTTCAAAAAACTCTACTGGATATATAACTGGTTTACCAAATGACATTGCGAGGAATATAGATCCACTTGTCGTAACTTTTCTGAACGGAAATACCACTACATCAGATGCGTTCATATACATCTGAATATCTTCATCAGGTATATTAGCAAGATTGGTTATAAGTCTATCCCCGAGATCTTTTTTGTACCTTACTATACTTTGTAATATATAGTTATTTTAACAACTCCCTTCAACAATCAATTTAATATTATCGTTATTAACAGCTAGTGGCACTCCCCTGATGTCGGTTATTGCCTT
>CAYXCP010000223.1:0-1984 GCA_964463455.1 uncultured Gammaproteobacteria bacterium | reverse complement strand
CTATGCGATAGAGACTGGAAGAAGGCATGCAGACTGGACAGGTCGAACAAGCTCAATATCGCGAGCAAGACCATCATGGCAAACACTAGTTGAAGCCAGGCGCTTGTACTGTCCTGATCACCCGGGCAACGTGGCTTCCGACGGTCGTTTTTCATCTTAGCCTCCTTGTGCTTAAAGTGCGGATACAGCTGAGGTAATTATACACACTTTTTACTTATAAAACAACACTATGGGTTAGTATGGAGTAGCGCCGGCATGCTCACGCATAGCTTGATTTGAAGCAGATAATCTGCGAGTGAAGGTGTCATATAGTTTAGGATTAACTATGATGTCGGGGGTGACAGAAGTTGCATATATTTTTTTTGTAAGCTCACTTATATTAAGCATGTGTCTGCCAAACCGCGCAGCCATCAGCTTTTTATGTGGTTCGTCAGTTTCCGTCTTTCCCGATTTAAAGAGACTGAACATATTCCCAACTTCACCGATTATCTCCTGAGCAGTAACTTCATCACACAAAAAAGTAAGCATACGCCGATAATCTTCTACGGTATGTTGTGAAAGTAGACCTTCCTGATAATCGCGCACAAGGGTAACCATCAGATGAGTTCTGAACCGTAACATCTGTACAGCGCGACTTTCTTTTGCTCCAACAGCAGAGGGAGCGTTATCATAATTGAGCACATACGAATCGGTAAGTCCCATCAACATCGTTGTTACATCGGGGTACCGGTCAAACACACCCGTATCCATATCAGCCACATACTTAGCAAACGCCTCTATACTCATCCCGTCGAGTTTATCGATCTCACTGAGTCCTCGTATCACTTCACGACCAAGATCGAGGGCATCTTTTGACTTTGGATTTTTAGAAGTACTTATCATTATTTCATTTGAGCGAGGAGGCTTGAGGTACAGGCCCATATTGAAATTGCGCTGGGGGCCAACCATCAATTGGTACATATCTTTTTTTTCATTTATAGGACTGGCTGCTGACTGGAGCTCCGGGAACTCGCCTTCACCGTGACACAATATCGCTTTTTCGGCAAATGCCTGCATAGCTCCTGCATACTCACCAAAACCTGCAGCAGTGAGCGCGGAACCCAGGACTTGAGCACCCGAAATAGCACTTGCAACTTCGTGCTCGCCGAGCATAAACCCTTTACCTGTATATTTCACCATATCATGGACTGCTGCAGTTAGAACAAGGAGTGGTGACGTTTTTGGCGCTCGTGCTCCGAAGTCAAATACCACACGCCGAATATGACTTATGGCTTTATCTATATTAGTGTCAGCAACACCCATGTTTGTTAACATGTGGCTTTGAAATTTTATAAGTGCGGTAGTTATAGGCTCAAGTTGTCTCTGATTTACCGTAGACATGAGATTGCTAAATCCCATTAATTGTTCTAGTTCGTCATCAGTCATATCATGATCCATAATGCGTTTCCGTTCTTTCCAGAGTGTTGAGTCTTCGATAAGATGTTCCAGTGTAGGATGCTTTTGGGTCGGTTTGAAGTCTTTCATTCTGGTACGAAGTTCTGCGATTTCATCGACAAGTGCATGAATAGGTCTCTGTTCACCTAAATATTGCTCGGTAAGGATGAGTGACACAACCTCACCAATGCGTTCCGGATGTTGTTTATCATATCGTGGCCTGATCTGTTCATCATCAGTCATATCATGAGTATAGTATATTTTTTTGTTTTCAGCGTTTATTCAGAATAGGCAGGTATGATGCATATATAGCCCGCCTTCGTTCACGATATGAGTCGGAACTTCGGCGAGGTAAAAAGGAGGTGAAACAGAATATGAATATAAAAAAAGTAATGTTACCTGCATTCGCAGTTACGATTATTGGTGCCGGCATCATTGGAGTTGCACCCGTGAACGCTCAAACCGTCACACCAACTCCGACAGTAGTGCATCTTAATTACTTTAATGAAATGGTGGATTTTATCTCACAGAAATTTGGACTCGATAAAAC
>CAYXCP010000222.1:0-1999 GCA_964463455.1 uncultured Gammaproteobacteria bacterium | reverse complement strand
CGTCAGAATAATTCGCGATATCATGCTGAACGAAATCAAACGAAGAATTCACCAGTCTCAGCAAGAAGTCGATCAACAAACAGATAGTAAACCTGAGAAAAGTAAAACAGATGCAACATACATCGATAAGCTGAGCCAGGCACTCCTTCACAGTGAAGCACATCCTGTTATCACAAAAGAAATTGAGCAGGCTTTTATTGATGGTAACATTCAGGTCATCGAGCAATACTTAGCAGCAGGAAAGGATATCCTCTTTGTTGACTCATCGACACTTCCCGATTACGATAGCCGCAAGTTTGATCAGGTTCGAGCAGAAGGATTAAAGGCGCTATACCTCCAGACGCTGAATGGAGCAATACAGAACCGAGCCCATAAAGAACTCCTTATTGCGCAACTGGAAAAAACAGAATTACCTGAGATGTTAGCAACAGTACTGATGGAAGACCTTCGTATGTTGTGTCCTACTGCGGTTGCGGAAGCTGATTATCATAATCATTCTGCACGATTATCAGGAGCAACAGCAAAAATGGAAGCAATAGAGCTACTTCTGAAGCTTACGACCCCTATGTTTGCTCGTAAAACCGGTTACCTCCTCGACGAAGGCGCCCCATTAGCTAAAGCGTTTCAATATCTGGAAACCGTACCGCATTCATCAGCTCCCGGTTCACACGTAGCAACATTAGAAAATCAATACAAGGATTATATTAAGACTATTAGAAATGCTTTGCAGATTGCAGAAAAGAAAAAAACCGCGGGAACAGCAGAAACTCCTTCTACAATGAAAAGTGAACTAGCACCTTCATCGATTGAAGACCTTGTTAGAATCATAACCGAACAAGAGATGCTTGAAGAACGAGAAATTCTTCACCTGAAAGAAATCGCTAATACCTCTAAGTATCATTCTAATCTGGAAGCTATCGTTACAAGCATGATGGATATACTCGAAGCAAAACGTGCCTTTAAGATCATTCCTGAACATATTCAGTTCAATCGCGACAGTCTTATCATGGCAATCGAACGGATTGTTATCGCTCATTCCGTATCATCAGAGCATGAACAACCGAACGATGAATCACTATCATCGCAACCTGTAGAAAAACAACAACTAAATATTGATCAACTAGTATCATTAATACAAAACCATAATTTACTTTCTGACGAAGATCTTTTTCTGCTTATAGAAACATTACATGAGCCTGCCAGAACGAGTAAAGCAGATGAAACGGGTCCAACACCATCACTAGATTTAAACTTGAGAGAAATAGCTAAAGATATACATATGCAAATGAAGACACTTATGGCATCTGAGGTAATCGATCCACAGATTACATATACACAAGAGTCACTCATTGCTGCATTAAAGCATATTGCATCTACCAGTGAAAGGCCTCATTTAACTACTCCCAAGAGCACACTAGATCTTGAAGCAACAATTCAGATATTAAATCAACTGGGATACGATAAAAAAATAATGACTGGAAAAAGAGGAACATATTTAAACGTACCGATTAAAATGGTTCAACAATCAATAGATGTGGCTAGACATAAAAAAGAGATAGATGAAAATGTAAGGCTAGATGCCGAGACAATAAAACTCGCATTAAAAGAAATGGCGAGAAGACACGCTGAAAAACAATCGACGACACCTCCTGTCGAAGAAACGCTCATGGACCAGGAGACAACAATGTGAGTTCTACGAGAATATGGTGATGTTACCGATGCATCACTCGATATGCTGTTGAATGGCCAGAACGATACTCAAATAAAAATGGATATAGATTTTCTTATCACAGACTATATAGTTCCTGCTTTAAAAAGAGCAAAAAGAGACGCTAAAATTGCAGCTAACTTGACCTTCAACCACGATACATTAGCAGAGGCATTGATTGAACTGACTAAAAAACGTAGATCCGAAAAAGAATAATATCAGTAGAAACTACTCAGAACTTCGCAAGATCTTTCTTTATCTGTGTATTCATATCAATCTGACTTTTGAGTG
>CAYXCP010000221.1:0-2036 GCA_964463455.1 uncultured Gammaproteobacteria bacterium | reverse complement strand
TTGATATCACCGTTTTCAACAAAGAAGGGTTTTTCAGCCGCAGCAACAACCGTTCTTTTGTTAACTTTTAGCGTTGATGCCGTTTATTTGGCAAAAAGAAAAGTTGCAAGAGTTGGCGGAAGGACAATGGCACACATAATATTTCTAAGCGTCATACTTTTAGTAATTATTTTTGTTCAATCGGGGGATATCTTGCCACCCGTTGTCGATTCGGTCAAATAATATGAAAAAAGAAAATATGCTTGTTCACTATCTGCCCTTGGTTGCCATTATGATCGCTGCCATACTGGGTTTTGTACTATTTTCTCACGATTCTGCTCTTGAAATATCTTTAGCTATAGCAACAGGAGTATCTTATTATGTATGGGGGATGGTACATCATTATGTCCATCATGATTTAACTGTCGATGTCGTGGTTGAGTATCTGGTAATCTGTATATTCGGGGTGATCTCAATTATCTCTTTGGTAAAGTGAGAGTTACTCTTTTTGACCATCTTTAGCAAGGTTAGAAAGAAACTTTGCAAAATCCGCTCCTATATCGGGTCTTTCAAGTGCAAAAAGGACTTGTGTCTGCATGTATCTTAATGGATCGCCGGTTGTTAACCATTTCCCTTCAACTTCGTGTACAATAAATTTCGCGCCAATCTTATGTGCTTGGGTAATTGCATCAACAAGCCAGAGCTCACCACTTTTACCGATTTTCTGTTTAACAATCTCGGCGATAGTTTTATAGTTTAAAACGAATCTCCCGAAATCTGCCATGTCTGAAGGTGCACTTCCAATTTCGGGTTTTTCAACAATACCCTCAAATTCATTCGTACCTTCTTTAAATTTGATTATTCCATATCTGTTGACTTCATTTGAAGGTATCCTCTGACCCGCGATTACTCCGTCGCAATTCTCGTTTTCATAAATTTCAATTAATTGCTTAAGGCATGGTTTTTGGGACATGACAAGATCGTCTCCAAAAAGATACGCAACAGCTTCGTCGTCGTCGATAAGGGGTGAAGCCACAAGTAGTGGTGTGCCATTTCCATAAGGAAGATTTTTCTTTTGTCTTACATATACGAAATTTGCCATTTGAGGGATGTCCCTAACTTGCTTTAAGAGGTCTTCTTTGTGATTTTTATCTAACATATATTCGAGTTCAACGTGATTGTCGAAGTAATCCTCCATAATCCCCTGACCTGCGCGCGTGACTATTATGATATCTGTAATACCGGAATTTACACACTCTTCAACTAAATAGTGAATAATAGGTTTATCTATAATGGGGAGCATTTCCTTGGGTTGGTTTTTAGTTGCAGGAAGAAACCTGGTTCCATACCCTGCAGCCGCAATTATTGCCTTCTTGACTGTTCTACCTTTCGCCTTCATAGATACTGTCAGTATTATACCATATCAAAAACATGCGAGATCATTTGAATGTTTTGTGAAAAGCTCACCCTGGAAGTATAATTCTTGCCATGAATAGAAATATATTGTTTCTTAGCCCGAATGGATCCACTTACAAATTAAAAGATCTTCCTGATGAAATAAAGAGGTTTGTAGAAGAGGACCCAACAGCTTTTTATTCCTTAATTATTGGAAGTGACTCACAAGCTAAAAGGATAAACGGGGTATCGGAGATCACATATGTTACTGCTGTTGTTATTTACAGAAAGAAAAGGGGGGCAAGGTATTTTTGGACTAAAGAAAAAGAAATAAAGCAATTGATGCTGAGGGAAAAGATATATAAAGAAACGCTGATGAGTTTGGATCTAGCTGAGAAATTAGTGCCTGATGTAAGAAAAATAATATCACCGGCAAATTATGATTTGGAGATTCATATAGATGTGGGATCGTTGGGTCAAACAAGATCGATGATTCACGAGGCTGTAGGAATGGTTACAGGTAATGGATATATTGCCAGAACAAAACCGGATAGTTGGGGAGCCAGTTCTGTAGCCGATAAGCACACATAAATGTCCTGTGTTTCAGTGAACAGGATCAGATACATATTCGACATTAGGTCTTGATGGGATTAGTTGATTCT
>CAYXCP010000220.1:0-2043 GCA_964463455.1 uncultured Gammaproteobacteria bacterium | reverse complement strand
CATCGAAGATTTTCCGCATATTATCGTTCTCCGCTTCTAACTGCTCAATCTCCCGATCCTTCTCCGCAATGAAGGTTCTGAGACGATCAATCTCCTCAATTATATCTATGAGGGGAGTGTCATGCAGCCCCAACCTTGTGCATAAATCACAGAATGATTCACCACTATCCATCGCTGTCCTCCTTATCCTCAGGCCTCAAATGACCGTATTTACGGGGGTCGGCGTGGAAATGCTGGCCCCGCTCCCTGCGCACGTGTTCGCCCTCGGGGTGGCCGGGAAAGTAATCGTCAATCCACCGGAGCGAAAAGTGACAACGCCCATGCGTGTCGGTCGGCCCGTGATACTCAATTTGTGTATCCATCGCTGTCCTCCTTCTCCAAAAAAAACGCATATGCCCTGTCGCAATCGTATATGGTTGTATCGCGTGTCAATAGATACCCCGCATCTGCCGTCCCTGAAGGTTTTGGGCTATGCTTGAGCCGTAGAAGTTCTGTTAAGTTAACCCGCATCGCTGTCCTCCTTGCTCATCCACAAATACTGCATTAGGTTTCACTATGCGAACCTCGTTCTATGTCCAGAGTTTCACCTGCATATTTAGCGGCTTCTTGTGCTATTTGATTTAATGTTTTAGTTCTCATCATAGCTCCTTTAAAAATGTCTTTTTAATCCATGCTGATTCAGGGTGTGTGATCCCAACCACACCGACAAATGGCAAGTTCTGAACTATGTCAGTAGTTTCTACAATATCCCCGTTCTCGATTCTTCCAACATTTTCAGGTAAACCCATAACTCTATACTTAGTATTTATTTTCAGCTCGACCATTTTACACATCCTTAATAATTTTATTTCGCCCAACATTCGCTTAATCTGCACGAAGTGTCAGGTTGAAGCAGTTGTTAGGCTTCTTTATTATCATAACCAACACTGTCAAGCGAGCAGGTAACGCCGCTAACAACATTCCTCACATCGCAATTTCCAATGCCTTCAAGAAAAACAACAACAGTATTTTCGAGTACGAATGCCTTTGTTTTTGTGTAACTTCGTTTGCCGTTTCTGTGAATTATAGTGTCATCTTCATAACGTGATGGATAGTAAACGCAGTGAGCGCCGATATTAAAACATGTGTTGAAAAGTGTAGCCGTCTTTTCTAATCGTCCTATTTCCATCAATATGACTCCTCTCGTGTTGTAGTTTTTATATCAGCCTCAACCCAGTCTGCCTTACGAACACCACATTTTGAACAAAACCACCCATCATCCCATTTATGGCGGTATTCGCATAATTTTTTGAAGTCATCTCCAAACTCAAGTTCTTCATCATCATAATCGAACCCGATATTCAGGCTGTAAATTCCGCTTTCACCTGGGAGATCCTTAAATGTAACGTCTCTTAACTCAGTACTATTAGAATAGCTCATATCAAGAAGGGCCTCCCAATACGGATGAGTTTCTTGCGTTTTGCCCGTTAATATTTTTACTGACTTAAATGCTACGCCTTTACTGAGTCGTAGTTCGCTAACTGTATCGTAACAAGGAACCACTTCATCATCTTCTATATCAACCGATAGAAACCAGCTCCGTTGCTTAATTTTATCCAATTCAACCCACGGAGTTCCTTTTTCAAAATAATGATTCTGTATTCTGAATATAAAATCCATTGTTTATGCCCCCAGATTCATCTTTGCTTTAATATGATGCCAAAACATCCGCCCGCACTTCCCGCACCGCTCGTCTTTTGTTTCTTGCAATGCCGACCATCTTGATGTTGTCCAAGTTTGCAACTCATCCATGAGTCCATCGAAGATTTTCCGCATATTATCGTTCTCCGCTTCTAACTGCTCAATCTCCTTGTCCTTTTCCGCGAGTGAATCTCTTAAAGCCTCGTGGAATGAACACCAATCCACGGGATTCCCAGCTGAATCAAATGAGCAGTTACATCCGTATTCTTCCATCGCTGTCCTCCTTCCTTTATTATCCACCGCCATAGGATAATAAATTTATTTGTGAGTTATATCGGTCAGTTGCGTTTATTTTATTATCTT
>CAYXCP010000219.1:0-2073 GCA_964463455.1 uncultured Gammaproteobacteria bacterium | reverse complement strand
CAGAAATTCAGTCTCAGGCAATCCTGGACATGCAGTTAAAGAGACTTACCGGACTTGAACGAGACAAGATTGAAGAAGAATTAAAGATGCTCCGTGAGCTTATTGCATATCTTGAAGATCTTATCAAAGATGTATTCAAAATCTTACATGTCATAAAAGAGGAGCTCATGTATCTTAAAGAAAAATATGGTGATGAACGAAGAACAAAAGTTGTTAAAGCAAAGCCGGGTGAAATCAGCGATGAAGAACTTATCGAAAATAAAGAAGTAATCGTTGTTCTCACAAAAGAAGGATACATAAAACAGGTACCTCGTGAAACCTTCCGCGTACAGAACAGAGGCGGAAAAGGCGTATCAGGTATCGAAACAAAAGACACTGATAACGTGTATTACATTACAACGGCCATGGCTCATGACTGGATGTTATTCTTCACGAATCAGGGTCGTGTATTCATCTCACGTGTATGGGAGATCCCGATGGGATCACGTGTATCAAAAGGAAAAGCCATTGTGAACTTACTGAACATTCGTCCTGATGAAAAAATCACATCAGTACTCACATTTGATAACGCTACAGCAGCTGTAAATAAAGGTAAATTCGTAATCATGGCCACCAAAATGGGCACGATTAAGAAGACTCCGTTCGATGAATATGCCAACATACGATCAAACGGCATTATTGCAATCAAACTTGACAGTACAGATGAGCTCCTGTGGGTAAAATTCTCAGGAGGCAATGACAATATCATTCTTGCTACAAAATCGGGTAAAGCAATCGTATTTAAGGAAACTGAAGTCCGTACAACAGGAAGATCATCCATGGGTGTACGGGGAATTGAACTCGAATCATCAGATGAAGTAGTAGCGGCAGATGTATTTACCGACAAAGAATTTGATAAACAGATGATGGTTATGGGCGAACGCGGTATTGGTAAAAAAACTAAATTATCAAATTTCCGTGGTCAGCACAGAGCCGGTAAAGGTGTGAAAGTAGCTTCTGTCGACGACAAAATGGGCAAAATAGCACTCGCTCAGATAATCGGCGCCGAAGATACAACCGTCATAATAACTTCTGGGCATGGTCAGATTGTGAAAATTGAGCTGAAATCTATTCCGTCATTATCAAGAACAGCAAAGGGGGTTATCCTGATGCGGTTCACCGATAAATCAGATAAAGTCGTAAGCGCCACGTTTGTTTAACGAGCGCTCCGGCTATACATAATATGGAATTATCCTGCCGGGAAATAATACAAAAACTGGAAGAATATATAAAAGACCGCGCTAAAACGCTATCTAAAGACGGCGTAAAACCTCGACTCATCGATATCATATTTGGAACCCAGGAAACTCACAAAAAATATATTGCCATAAAAAAGCGCGCTGCAGAACAGCTAGGCATTTCATTTAAGGCAGTAGTCATCGAACATATTCCTACATTTGAGAATCTTGCACGCATCCTTAAAGAATTATCGCTTGATCCTGATAATCATGGCATTATCATTCAGCGCCCGCTTCCATCGCAGTTACAGACTGATAGTTTATACAAATATATTACTATCGAAAAAGAGATAGAAGGGCATAAACCAAAATCGACATTTTACGCACCTCTGGGCCTTGCAGTACTCAATATTATTAAATATATGTATCGTGAATCAGAGGGATTGTCTGATGTGATTTTTGAACCTACACACGATATTCCGTTCCTCCGTAAAGCACTCAAACATAAAAGAATTATTCTGCTTGGTCGCGGATCGACTGCGGGACAACCCATAGGTAAAACATTTACCGATCTCAAAGTAAATTATCTGAATATCAATTCAACAACATTCAATTCAACGCAGTATTTTAAAGAAGCAGATATTATTATCTGTGCAGTAGGGAAGCATATTGTTAAGTCAGTAGATTTAAGTCCCGGAGTTGCTCTCATTAATATCGGACACCACCATGAACATGGCGTATTGAAAGGGGACTATCAGATCAGTGATATCAAAGAAAAATGTTCATTTTACACACCAGTGGTAGGGGGTGCAGGTAAAATAGATGTACTATATCTGTTAAAAAATACCGTAGACGC
>CAYXCP010000218.1:0-2078 GCA_964463455.1 uncultured Gammaproteobacteria bacterium | reverse complement strand
CGGGCATCACTGGAGCTGCACCAATCTGGAATAAAGTGATGACAAATGTACTAAAAGAGCAGTCTGACCTCTGGCCTATTAAACCTGATAATGTAGTGGGTGCACAGGTCTGTAATGACACGGGAACGCTTATGAATAAAAATCCTGATGGTTCACAGAATTGTCCATCACGTTTTGAATATTTCATCAAGGGCACTGAAGGAAAACAGATCTCATCACCGACAAAAATGCAGATCCTGGTCACCAAAGATTCAGACAAACAGGCCAGCTCACCCACCGATCCGAATGTCGAAATGAAGGAAAAAACAGTAATGAAAGATCCATGGTCGACATACTGCCTTGACTGTGCGCACGATCCAACCCCCACCCCCGGCCATTAACCCCCGGGGTTAAATAGAGTGTTGCAACAATGTATTTATCGAGGCATTTTTAGGGAGCTAGTTTTTTATACAGAAATAACGAATCTTTCTCCTTAAAGCCAAGCTTTTCGTAAAACGGTATTACCTTTGTATTGGAGCAATTCACACTCAACATTATTTTAGATGCCCCCGCCTGTTTTAATCTTTTCTCAGTCTCGTCCAGGAGCTGTCTACCTAGTCCATTGCCCTGATAGGTACTCTCCACAGCTACCCGGCAAACCCACCCCCATGCTCCATTAAATGTTCCAAGAGACGTTCCGAGTATCCGTCCAACGCTATCTTTTAAACATATACACGTATTTCTATTCAGACTAACTATAAGAAAATACTCGTTCTGCTCAGATTCATACGAATCCACAAATAATCCCTCCCGTTTCCAGAGAGTATAGACTTCAGCAAAATCATCAGCGGTAAGCACATCAATAGTTACTTTCATATTTCAAACCAAAAAAAATCCCCCCGTTTTCAGGCGGGGGGAGGTGTAAGCTTCGTGTGTTAGTTATATCACATCACACACATACTAAACTCCCCATTGGTCCTAGGGCAAGAGCTTGTATGTAATATGAATGACATACAGGAATTTTACTGATTTACATGGTATGAGTCAAATCAATATATATAAGACTATGGATTTCCGCGTACGCGGGAATGACAATAACTACCACTATGAAAGCGGTAGGTGGCGATTATTCAGAATATATCGCGTAATAGATAATCTCGCATACCACTGGTAAACCATCGTTCACTTTGTTACAATTTTAACTGTATGGATACTCCACTTGCAGAAATACTCAGACCTCGCACCCTCGACGATGTTATCGGACAGCAGCATCTGATCGGCAAGGGCAAACCGCTCCGCGTCATGCTCGAAAACGGAGCTATTACTTCTATGATTCTCTGGGGACCTCCGGGATGCGGTAAAACAACAATTGCCAAATTAGTTGCTAAATATGTCGACGCTGACTTTACTCCTTTTTCAGCAGTAATCAACGGAATAGCAGAAGTACGAAAAGTTATTGAAGCCGCGCGACAAAGTGGCCAGCTGTTCAAAAAGAAAACTGTCATTTTTATTGATGAAATTCACCGGTTTAATAAAGCACAACAGGATGCGTTTCTCCCCTACGTCGAAGACGGCACCATCATTCTCATCGGTGCTACTACAGAAAATCCCGGTTTTGAGGTGAATGCACCGCTCATTTCGCGGTCACAGGTATACATTCTTCAGGCACTTACATTTGAAGATATGAAAACTGTCGTAAAAAAAGCAGTAGAATATTTTCCTGACCGTACGTTTCATAAAGATGCAATCGACTTCATAGCCTCATACGCAAATGGTGACGCTCGATCTGCTATTAATGCCGTCGAGCTCGCAGCATCACTTTCCAAGAAAGTAACCGTCAAAACAGCTGAAGAAGCTTTGCAAAAGAAAGCCGTCTATTACGACAAAAAAGGTGACTTTCATTATGACACGATTTCGGCTTTCATTAAGAGTATGAGAGGCAATCAGCCCGACGCTGCTATTCATTATCTCTCCCGCATGATAAAAGCCGGAGAAGATCCGATGTTTATTGCCCGACGCATGGTTATTTTTGCCTCGGAAGATATTGGAAACGCGCAACCAACTGCTCTGGTCGTAGCAACCGCATGCATGCAGGCTGT
>CAYXCP010000217.1:494-2084 GCA_964463455.1 uncultured Gammaproteobacteria bacterium | reverse complement strand
AAACTATAATTGATCCAATTTCACGCTCCTTGATCGTCGCATCAATTACTTTTTTGTAATCGAATGCACTTGCATCACCCAGAACATCTATGGGATTATGCAAACTCACTTTAGATGCGGGTCCGAAAGACGATACAAGTTTGCCTTTTGTTTCTTCTGAAATAGTTGCCAGTTTTAATGAATGATGTACAAGATCATCTGCCAGAAGAACGCCTACACCACCAGCATTGGACAGTACGAGCACATGCTCAGATTCAGGAAGTCTTCCGCGGGAATAGAGAGTCAGTAAGGTGAGAAATTCTGTGTAGTTTTCTGCGCGAATTGCACCATCCTGTTTGAAAACGGCGCTGTATACATCATCATTTCCGACCATGCCACCTGTGTGTGAAGCAGCTGCCTGCGATCCTTCTGTTGTCGAGCCGGATTTCAAAATAATAACCGGTTTTTTAAGTGTTACTTTCTGCAGAATTTCCCGGAAACGAGGTCCGTTTTTTACATCTTCCAGATACATCCCTATTACTTTTGTTTCTTCTGAATTACCTAGATATTCAAGTACATCAGATTCATCAACTACTGCCTTATTACCAATACTTACGAAATAAGAAAAACCAATCGATCGGTGAGACGCAAAATAGTCAACAAGAATACTTCCTATTGCTCCTGACTGCGAAACAAAACCGATATTTCCTTTCGGGCTCGTATGTTTAAGAAACGTTACATTTACATGTGTTGCGGTATTGATATACCCTATGCAATTAGGCCCTAAAATAGCCATATCGTTTGCATGAGCTTTTTCGATCAGTTTCTTTTCCATTTCTGCACCTTCAGCATTTGTCTCCTTGAAGCCGGCGGCAAACAGAACAACCAGTTTAATATGCATTTCAACTAATGTATCAAGCAGTGAGAGTGCGACAGGACCAGGGACTGCAAGAACTGCAAGATCTATCGGTTTTCCGATGGATTTTACATCAGTATATATTTCGTGTCCTAAAATAGTGCCACCTTTTGGATTTACAAAATAGATGTCTCCCTTATACCCCTGATCAAGAAGATTTTTGGCGACCAGATATCCAACTTTTTGAGGCTCGTGAGATACGCCGATAATTGCTATTGATGAAGGATTGAATAAACCGGCTATATTCATAATTTTTCATTATACATATCTTTAGCCCTAATGACTATTGGAGATAAAGATATATACCGCCAGGCACCGTATGGTGCCTGGCGGTAAGTTCAGTTCAGTTATCGTAACACGATTGGTATATTTACCTGGGAGCAGCTGAGATAGGTGGTATATTGAGTGATATTCACAAAGCCAACTGCCCCCTTAATCACATAGTTACCCGGAGAGCTGCAGCGTGACCAGTACCCTATGTACTGGGAGGCGTCATTGCTCGACTGATGCAAGGTAACCACCTGGAGTATAGTATCGATGTGCTTTTCTCCATCGTTCTCCCTTCTATATACGCCCACATTTATGGTAGGATCGAGTGTTGGTACAAAGATATCGTGCGTAGGCACAATAATCATGTTGTACAACACAAAGCCGTCTGCCTTAGCAACCGGCGGATTCGCACAGTCACCGCCGTT
>CAYXCP010000217.1:0-484 GCA_964463455.1 uncultured Gammaproteobacteria bacterium | reverse complement strand
AAATGCACCAGGTATTAGAAAAGATTTAGAAGAAGTTGTAATATCTTCAACACACACTGTCGCAAAAGAACGCGAGAAATTGCGTCCTTTCGCCCAGATCATACTGTTCCCATCGGCGATTAGGTGGTCTGGCTCGGGCCTGCCAAATTCGTTGCGTTCGTGGAGTACGACGCCGCTAACAGGTAGCTTGGCGTCATATTCCAGAGAATTGTCCCGATACTCGGCGGTAAAACCGAATTTCCCTCCATATTGCTTTTCATCAATGAGAACGCCATATACATATTCAGACGGTAGTTCTGAAGCCGGACGGTAGTGTGAAGCAATATAGTATGTCACTACTCCTTTCTCGTCAGTGTTGATCCGCGCGTATCGATCGGTCTCAATCGCATTGAGTTTCATGAGCTGTGGGAATAGCGTACCCTGAGGCATGCACCCCCATACAGCATCCCTATTCCGATAGCAATCGGTCCACAGGTCAGACATC
>CAYXCP010000216.1:0-2116 GCA_964463455.1 uncultured Gammaproteobacteria bacterium | reverse complement strand
GTTAAGATAGTATGCGGGGTCGTCTCGGTGGCCTTCAGGATTAAATACTTGGTCGCTGCCTGTGACAAGGATATCGTATTCCGTTGCTACTTCCGCTATCGTCTGTTGATCACACTTTGGTGATTGCGGAATCTTTTTGCGGAACGATTCCATCCGTGCTTTCTTTTTCCGGTGAAGCAGACACGTTAGATTGTGTGCTACAAAATTTTTCCACGATGTACATGTCCTGCGACCTCGATATCGGTATTGGATATCAACTGCCTCACAGGCATAATCTATGGTGGTGCAATCAAATCCCAGTTCATTTAATTTTCGGTTAAGTGCATACGCCTGCAATACAGCACCGTAATTGATTGCACGATGGAAAGTCATGATTCCAACCTTTTTCTTCATGTGTGTCTTATCTCCTCCTTCCGCACATTCATCATCGAAACTGACAAGAGATAGAACATGAACAAGCAATAATCATATAAGGGGTTTCCCGTCAGTCCATAGAAAAGAAACAGAACCTGAAGAAACATGGAGATTAACAGAAATTCAGACGCATCACCTTGCCGAACTTTTTTCATGCAGAAAACCAATGGCATCACAAAAAACACAAGATAAACCATCAATCCCAAAATTCCATGGTCATAAAGAATCTGCAGATATATATTATGAGCATCATTGTTAAGACCAACCATCAAAGAACCTGTTCCGTGACCAAAAAGCAATGAGTCTTCACTGCTAGAAAAAATATACTGATAATGACCAAAACGTCCGCTGCTAATATCATCAGATTCAGTAAAGCGTTCGAGCATCTTCTGACCAGACTCCGTATTTGTCATCACTGCATACAGCAGTAATGCAATTACACAAAAAATAATCACCATCTGCATCAGCTTCTTCATGTTGCGCCGGCTCCAGAAATAATGAACTGATGTAACAAATGCCGCAATAATCGATGCAATTAGCACACCTCTTTTTTGCGTTGCAACGAGGGCAAACAAGCTCAATGCCGCTATCACATAATTGACAATTCGCTTTGACACACTTGTAGTCTTCAGTCCAATAACGAAACAGATACCCATCAGCGCCGCCGCATGAAAGCCTGCTATACAGTTAAAACCGCTCAATCCGGAATAATAACCATAAGAATACAATTCCGCCGTCATCGCATATGCTTCCGGTTTCACAAGCGTGGCACATATCTTCAGCATTTGCTCAGGAAAGGCAACTTGAAGCAAGATTGCGACGACTGTTAATACACCGGATATACTTATCCATCGAAGGGCTATTTTCAAAAAAGGCGAGTCATCTCGCGTAATCAGATGGATGCCAAACGCCAGAATCAGCTGTAACAAAAAGCGTTCACCTGCTGCCATATTTTGCGAGTACGCCGTGCCAATGCAACAGTAAAGAATCAATACAAGAAACACAGTCTGATATGGATCCCATCGAACCAGCCTGTCATCTTTGAGCAGAAAGTTGAACATGGCAAAAGCGAAGATCAACATCAGTAACAGCCTGTTATTGACTACTACGATATAGCTCCAATGAATATATGCCGTCAATAACGCTGCGCAAATATCGGCAAATATATTGCCTGTGGCTCTCCGCAGTTCAGCGTTTTCCATCATTACTCCTGTTCAACTCTCTTTCAAATACCTTGATGTGAAGCTCCGCTGATCTTTCCCATGAGTTTTCTTCCCTCGCCTCATCAGCAAATTCATTTACCGCACCTGTGCGAATCCATTGGCATAACTCCACTACCGCAGAACGGATGCTTTCTATATTCTCCGGTTCACACAAACAACCCAGTCTCCACTTTCTGACATATTCCCCGAAAGAACTCACATCTGTCGCCAGAATGTATTTTCCATACTGAATTGCCTGCATAAATACGCCACTTTGCGAATAAAAGTATTTATATGGCAGTGCTACAATATCTGCCGCTTGAAACAAAGAATTGGTCTGTTCATCGCTGACATAGTCGATTATTTTGTAAACGCTGATGTCCGTTTGCTGTATCAGCGCATCATACTGCTCAAAACTCTCCCCGTGAGGTATCGCGCCGGCAATGACCAATCGGCAATGTAATCCATTCAGCGCCCGGATCAAATCATCCAAGCCCTTC
>CAYXCP010000215.1:0-2131 GCA_964463455.1 uncultured Gammaproteobacteria bacterium | reverse complement strand
ATACTGCCGGCAACTATTGTTTCCAAGTTCCAAAGAACCGGAGGTAAATCGCCGTTTCTAACTAGTTCGTAAGCGGGTACAGTATATCTAATTAAATTCCTTACGGTGCTATCGCGTTTTACAGCTAACTGCACTCCATAAGGTATTAGGATACTATTCGGTTCAATACCTGCCGCTTTACGCACAGAGTCTTTTGCTGTATCTATATCCTTCTCTATATCAGGAGAAGTCCCATCCCATTTCGGAGAGGGAGTAGCACTCGACGTTGCGTTTACGGTATTCTGGCAAAGTGCTTGCACTCTGCGTTCATAAGCTAACATTAACCATTTTGTTAGCTTCTCGGTTGTAGTAATAGAAGGGCGTATAGCAACATCCGAATTGTTGACTATTCTATCAGGGACAATTTTTCGTGCCGCATATTCTTCAGCAGAATACGTTGCATTAGAGGTTGTCCATTCTACCTCTCGGGCTTTTGCGCCAGCGGCTCTCAGGAAGTTGAAATCTGTCAATTCCTCTTTGCCAAAGATATAATATATATCTGCTTCTTTGACAACTTGGATAACAGGGAGGACACGCTCAGCAACAAAAGCTTGGTTTTTGTACTTAATAGCTATGTTAGTAAGTGCTTGATTTTGATGTACATTACTAACTGTTAAATCACCAGGCATTGCTTATCCTCCTAATGTGCGGTGTGTATCTCGAGCCATGCAGTAATAATATCACCGGAAGCAGACGATGCTTGCTCTGCAACACCAACAATACCATCACCAGACGCCCATGCGGCACTCTGGATATCTACCATACCTCTAATGTCGAAAATTCTTAAGTCGACACCGGGTGTAATATTACCAGAAGCGGCCATAATATGGGCTCTACCAGCTTTCCTTACAAGCAAAGTATCGCCAGATGCGGTTGTTGCATGCATAGATATACCTGCAATACCTTTAGCGTCTTGTGCTCCCGGGAGTTTAACATGGTCTTGAATACCACCGTAAACAACTACCCTATAAGCCGGAATAGCGGAATCAGCTATATATGATTCATCATATAGTACGCTGTGTGTCATTTTAAACTACTCCTTATAGGTTTTGGGTTAAACTACTTTTCTTTGCTAACTATTATTAGGGCTTCTGCGTAAGCCACTTTATTTTTTTCTGCGTATTTTGATGCCTTTTCAGCGAGTTCCATATCAACGACTTCTTTCCCGTTAAGGTTTTTGTCTTTGAATGTAACATCGCCAGTTGAAGAAATCTCAGCAAACTTCATAAATTCTGGAAGTCCGTCAACTAAGCCTTTTATCACTTCGAACTGCGACAATGATGTTTCTACATCTTTGCCTTCTGCATTCTTCTCAGTGAACTTAAGAACTTTAGTCACGTCTGCGTTCTCCATAAGGGAACGAATTGCTGGTTCTAACTTAGGCAGTAATTTGCCTGACTTTTTTGCGGTTTCTATAAAAGCTTCTATCTCTTTGCTCTTAGATTCGGATTCAAGCTTAGCAATCTTGGCTGTTGCTTCTGATAGCTGTTTCGCTAGAGCTTCTTTTTCTTCCGTGTTTTTCTTTGCGTCCGCGGCTTCTTTATCTTTCTTTTTCTTTTCTTCTTCAGCATCTTTTTCATCCTGAGTCTGAAAAGATTTTACTTTTGCCTCGAGTTCTTCAAAGTCTTTTTTGAACTTTTCGATATCGCTTTTTAACGAACCGTTTTCTTTTAAGAGTTCTGCATTATCTTCTTGCAGTTTCTTAATTTCTTCTGGTGTCATACTATTTTCACCTCCTCTTTTATTAAAATCTTCGCTTGTAAACGAAAGAATTTTAAAAGGGTTATCTATGTTTTCTTTATCACTATATAAGGCAATAACGTCTGCAAGGGATTCTACTGCTGGGATATCTCCTCCGAGTAAAGCTATTGCTCTTAATACTGTATTATATTTATTTCCACCTGATATATATTGAGGATAAATTTCTGCGCTTACTCTTTTATATGCTTTTTTCTTAATAAGTTCTGCTATTTTTGAGGGGACATCGGAGAGGGTTGCAACTACTGTATTACCGACCTTGCGAAGCTTGGTTACCCAACCGGCGGCTGGGAGTCCATCACGTTTTCGTAAATCCTGTTCTTCCTTGTGACCT
>CAYXCP010000214.1:0-2132 GCA_964463455.1 uncultured Gammaproteobacteria bacterium | reverse complement strand
ATATACACTGCACTGCTGCGTTTACAAAAAACAGGAAAAGATCTCTCCGCAGAGGAAAAAACTACTCTGTCATTCTGGTTATCCACACTTAATAATCTAGATACCTATGTAGAAAACCATCATCTTGGGGCACGCACACTTAAGGAGAAGCAATTAACAGCATTCGAGAAAGTGCGAGATAGTCTAGAACGAGGAGATACACTTATGACTATCGTGTTACCAACTGGCGTTGGTAAAACAGTATTGTTTGCTGAGATTGTAGAAGCAATGGCAGGAAAAAAACCAGATAGTGAATCTGAAAAACCACAGAGAGAACAGTTGAAAACACTAGTACTTGTACCGACAGTTGATCTCGTTGAACAGACAAAAGTACGATTCAGTCAATTTGCAGATACGTTAACTCTGTCAGGTAAAGGACACCAGTCACGACTTAATGCTGATGTGACAGTAATGACATATCATGAATTAGTAGCAAAAGTAAAAAGCAACAAATTCGACTTTTCTCAGTATAAGCTCGTTATCAAAGATGAAGAACATCACTCTAGAGGACCTGAAACCAGTAAAGCAATTAATACCTTATCTCATGCAATACAGCTGGGGTTTACTGCAACACCTGTGGATTATGAGGGACTGAATATCATTCACAGTATGTCTGTAGTTGAAGCAGTAGAAGACGGATTGCTTGCAGATTTTAAAATCAGATGGGTTAAAACTAAATTCAAATTACCAAAGCTCAACGATCAAGGTAGATATGATACTTCTGAGCTGAATGAAAAACTGAATACGACATCCCGTAACCGTTCAGTTGTTCAGCTGCATAGAGAACGTCATCTGGGAACATCAGCATTTGCATTCTGTTTTTCCGTTGATCAGGTTAAGGCTCTGGCAGCAGAATTCAACAAAGATGGAATAGTTGCTGCACCTGTATGGGGTAAGATGGACGAAGATCTTAAAAAATCACTACAAGCTCGACAAGCTGCTGGTGAGATATCAGAGGAGGAAGCTCAGCAATTGTTTTACGAGAATTGTTACAATACTATTCGTCAAAAATTTGAAGCGGGCGAAATTGAGGTGCTTTGTAATGTGAAAGCACTGCGAGAAGGAACAGATATAGCGCGCGCAAAAGTATGTTATCGTACTGCACCAGGTATGTCGAGTGTGAATGCTGCACAGGAAGCAGGTCGAGTTTTGCGTTTATATAATGACGAGCATGCATATATATACGAATTTATAGATCAGGAAGATCCTAATGACCTGCCACCAGTATCATACGCCGAGATTGTAGGTGTTACTGAAGTCCAAGCTCATAAGTCTGATAAACAAACATCTGACATTAAAAAAGACGAACTTTCTGGAATACTGCAAGAATTGAAACAGGCCGCTGAACTCGCTCCTTCAGGTTCTAAAAAGAAAGATACTCCTGTTGAAAAAGGTACTAGTTCAACAATTGATAACAGCCTCGAAATACCCGATTTTGAAATTATTGTCGATACACAGGAAATTCTACACATAGCTCAGCGCAATAAACTGCGCAGAGAAGGTAGAATAAATGCTGAAGGGCTCCACAGACTGGATTATCGGGCCCTATCCAAAGACTATGACCTGTCGGTTGGTACTATCATGAGATATGTACATGATCTTGCATCACAATACACACAATCTGACATTATAAAGTCAGGTTCATATTACTTTGCATCAGATGAATTACTTGAATTACTAAAAGAAAGATTAGAGTTGTCCAAAGAATATACGTCAATCACTTGGACAGATACAGATTCAGGAAAACTATATGCAACACGTAGTTACTTTGATAAAGGGCAACGCAAACGATTAGATCATTCTGATCTCCCTTTTGTTATTCGTATATTAAGTGGACAACCAGCAAAATTCTATGATGTAGAAGCAGCACGCAATTATTTTGATTCTATAGGTTATACGATCGCATTAAATGCAGATAAGGATGGCTTTGCAGAAGTTACACAAGAGGATACAATCGAACATTTTGGCCCCGTAGCTATTGTTGCTTCCTATTTGGGTTCTAATAGTGATATTATACAAGGACTTATTGATAAACATTCATTAACCGGACGAGTTGGTATAACCAGAAGTGGGAAGTTAACTCAGTTTTACTC
>CAYXCP010000213.1:0-2133 GCA_964463455.1 uncultured Gammaproteobacteria bacterium | reverse complement strand
TTTGATTTTTCGATTGTCTGCAATGTTCGCATTGCCATTCCGCCTTCAGTTTCAGCGAGAACTTTTGCTGCTTCGGATAATTTTCGCGAAGCTTCGAGTTCTCCTTCCGCACGAATGATAATCGAACGTCGCTCTCGCTCACTTTCTGCTTGCTTTGCCATAATACGCTTCATGTCAGCTGGAAGCTCAATATCCTGAAGTTTAATTGCAGTAATATTGATACCCCATGTTTCCGTTGTGTGATCAACAATCTCTTTTATCTTACTTGCGATAATATCTCGCTCAGAAAGAATTTGATCAAGCTCGAACCCTCCTACCACATCACACAGTGCCACCTGAGAAAAGTCCGCAACAGCAGAAGAAAAATTCTGGATATTTAATACTGCCTTTTGAGCATCTTCCACTTGATAATACACAACTGCGTTAATGTTAAGTGGCACATTATCTTTACTAATAACTTCTTGCTGTGGAATATCAACCGTACCGATACGAATATCTACACGAATCATTCTTTGAAAAATAGGGACAATGAACCGTAAGCCCCCTAACCGTACTCCAGTAAACTTACCAAGGGTAAGCACAATACCTCGCTCATATTCATTCACAACCTTAACACCTAAAATCAAAATTATAATAATAAAAGGTAAAATAAACGTTAAAAAAAATATCTCCATATGATACTAGTATATACCTATATGAATTAGTTACTACACTACTTTAACGTTTACCCTAAATACCATTATAGATTATAAGAAAAAATATCTAGTAATTAAAAAGCACTCGTAATCGAGTGCTTTTTAATTTAGAATTTACTTAATCGCGTCAATCTTAAGAGTCATGTACGGCTGACGATGACCGTTACGTTTATGATAACGAGACTTCTGGCGATATCGTACAACCATAACCTTATCGAGTTTTCCTGACTCAGTAATCGTAGCTGAAACAGTAGACCCTTTAATAAATGGAGCACCAAGAGTGGTAGTTTTACCATCATCAGTAAGGACAACCTCACTAATAGTAACAACATCTCCAACCTTATAATCACCAGTTAATTTTTCAACTGCGATTTCGTCACCAACGGCAACCTTATATTGTTTCCCCCCTGTTTGAATAACTGCGAATGACATAGTTGTGAAATTATACACTATTTTCGAAAACTCTGCAAGGGATACATCTTGACAGTATACATAGTCATGGTACAATAAGATTTGGCAGCATGTTTTTTACTTTTAAAAAGAAAAGGAGACATCCATGAGTGAAATCTTTACATGGCAAAACGCAACACTGCTTTTCATTTTCCTCGTTTTTGCAATTCTGTTTTATCTCTTCGGGAAAAAAGCACTTGAGCGTTATCTGCCTGAAGACATGCCAGAATAAAACAAAAATAGCACCACCTAGCAAGGAGTAACATTATGACAGCACTCATCAATGTGTCACTCCTTGTTCTTGTGATCCTGGGAGTGATCTTGCTTACTAAATGGTTTAGTGAGCACAACAAATAGGCCGCCCTTCAAGGCGGCCTTTCTTCTTATCTTACTCCTCCTCAAAGCTCGGCTTATCGAGCAATGTCGGCTCTACCCCCACCCCCTCACCAGTAATACGGAGAATATCTTTATCTACCTTTTTTAATTCCTTGTACGCAGTATTATAATGATTCACACTTGTCCCGAGCGTTAACCCGAGCTTCTTCATATACTCTTCGAATGCTTCAAGGTGCTTACCGAGCTCCTCGACACGCTTCTCAATATGCTTCGCACTTTCTTCAATCTTAAACGCTTTGAATCCATACAGCACCGACTGTAAGTACGCATAAAATGTTGTTGGGGAAACAATAATTACCTTTCGTTTGTTGTACGCATATTCAATAAGATTTTGAGTATTCACTGCACCGCGAGAAACCTGGTTTACCAATAAATCATAATAAATTCCTTCAGCCGGAATGAACATAAACGCAAAGGGAAGAGTCCCCTCCTCTGGACGAATATATTTCGCTGTCTCATCAATTCGTTTCTGAATATCTTTTTTAAATTCATTCTGATAGTACGCAGTGTCTTCTTCATCAGTTGCATTCATAAGACGCTGATAATTATCCAATGAGTACTTCGCATCAATCGGAATAATTCCTTCTTTTGT
>CAYXCP010000212.1:0-2174 GCA_964463455.1 uncultured Gammaproteobacteria bacterium | reverse complement strand
ATTATCTAATGTAAGTACGACCCAGCCTGACATGTGTCTGCCCATGGGCATGAAGGGGCGGCTATCGGGATATTCTGCAAGAATGTGTTCAAGATCTTCTTTTTGGATCTTCAGTCCCACACCATCATCTGTCGCAAATGCTGCCATCTTTCGACCAACATACACGCCTGTATGACCCATGATTTTACCCAACCTGAATCTAGGCGAGCTTGCGGCTATCTGGGCTAATACTTCTTTTACATCATCACGATCTTCTGAGGGGTGGGACATATACTACTATTATAGTATGGACGATGGACGTTAGTCGATGGACTATGGACTATATTTCAGTCTAGCTGTACAATAGGAGAAAGATGAATACAAAAAATACCGTAATCTTTGATTTTGACGGGACGCTTGCAGATACATTTACGTACATCCTTCTTGTGTTTAAAGAACTTGCTGAAGAATATGACATTAATATAGAAGGTGTGGATGTGGAGGCGATGCGCTCACTTAGCGTATTACAGCTCCTCTCATATTTTCACATTCCTCTGTATAAACTTCCGTTTATTGTACTGGAAGGACAGAAACGAATGAAACGATATGCGCCGAAAATTAAGCCTATCAAAGGTATACCCGAAGTTCTCAAAGAACTCAAAAAAAGAAACTATCGAATGGGTATCCTTACATCTAACTCTGTGGAAAATGTAGACGAATTTTTAAAGCGCTATAAACTGGACAGCTATTTTGATTTTCTGTTATCTCAGAATAATCTATTCGGAAAAGACAGGTCTCTTCGATCGATCATGAAAAAATATAAGATAGTAAAAGATGAAGCTATTTATGTAGGTGATGAGATACGTGATCTTGACGCCTGCCACACGATAGACATTGATGTTATAGCAGTTGGCTGGGGGTTTAATACACCTGCGATTCTGAAAACACTCAAACCGACTTTTCTAGCTGATACACCTGAACAACTCCTCACTATTTTGAAATAGTGCGGGTCCGCTCAGCGAACCCGCAACATGGTGCTCTAACATTACGTCAGAGACAGTTTGTATGTGCCCTTAATGACACCGTTGATAACGGCTTCTCCGCTTCCGCCGAAGGATTTAGTTACGGAGCCGTTATGTTCGGTGAGCTTAAGGATACCGATATGAGCCGGTAGCTTCATCCCGCGACCGGGCTTGATCCGCGCGGTCACATCGCCGCCCACAACTACCGGATGCACGCTGAACGTGATGGTGAAGCCGATCGCGTGAATGGTGCACCCTTTGCCTGGTATGGATAGCGATTTACCCCTTAGCGCGTGGGCAATGCGCCGGGCCGAAATCACCGTCGCTTTCGGCGGTGTACGTTTCCAGGCATTCTTCTTATCGGCTTGTGTCGAGGGCGTATGTTTGCCTCCAAACAGCATCGCAAACATGGTTATTCCTTTCGCTAGCGAGACTATTGGGACGATCTATTGTAGATGATGAAGTGAAGATCTTATGTGATGAAGATCAATGGTGTGTGCAAGGGCGTTCGCCCTTGCACACCGCGTAAACAACATATTGCATGTGTGCTTATGCAGCACAAGCACAATACAACAAGCCGTTACTGTACGACTAAGATATAGTCACCGCGACCTATATCGTGCAAAACCGCAACACCTTTAGCATTAAAGAATATGCGATGCTTCAATGCGGCTCCACTCGCTTTGCGTATAGACACATAGCGCAGTTGAAGCGTCTCGGGCCTCTTCCAACCTGACGCAGGCAATATCGTGACCCTGATATTCCCGCTTTTGGTGCTAAATTTAGCATCTACAATCACCGAGAACTTCTTTTTCTTCTTGATGACTGCTCCCGGCATTGTTATTTGGATGCCGTTTAGCGAACTGACTATTTCTTCGGCGGGAATTTCCTGTGAGCTAGAACTATGTTTGTATTTGCCGTGTGAGTTTGGCACGTGAGCGCTCCTGACTATATGTATACAGTATGTATATTATATCAGATGTAGATTTTAATATGATGTTACAATTGTATCGTATCTCCTTCTTTCGCAGTACCTTCAAGAATCATTTTTGCTATCTTATCTTCTATCTCTTCACGTAATATGCGTTCCATATCGCGAGCGCCGAATGCGGGATCATAACTTTTCTGGGATAATTCTTCAAGTGTCTGATCGGATACGCGTACTTTTACTTT
>CAYXCP010000211.1:0-2190 GCA_964463455.1 uncultured Gammaproteobacteria bacterium | reverse complement strand
CTGAAAAAGCCTATTAATTCACTCGGACATCATTCGTTTTTTGTGGGTAAAAACTGGAAAGAAGCATTTGATCTTGCGTTTACACCTCAATCTGTCGAAAAGTTCGATACAGATAACATTTGTTACTACTTCCTCCAGCCGACTATCTCAGATCCTTCGTTGGCTCCATCTGGTAAAGCAACTGCATTTATCCTCATGCCTGTGTGCGGTTATGATCCTGATTTCGACTGGCTCGCACATGAGGATGAATGTAAGAATAAGATCTATGATGTTATAGAAAAGCGAGACGGTATTCCGATACGAGATCTTATTGAAGAAGAGATTGTCATGAGCCCACCTCGCTGGGGTGAAAAACTGAATCTCTGGAATAACATTATTCTCGGTTTTTATCTCAATTTTTTTCAGGTTAACGGATTCAGAATGCCAAACAAAAGTCGTGAATTCGACAACTTATACTTTGTTGGAGCATCTACGATACCTGGACCCGGCGTTCCGACATGTATTACAAGTGCTGAACTCGTAGTAGATCGTATACTTGAGGCATCAGGGTAATCCCTATATAATATAACTGAATGAAAAGCCTAAAATCGATATTTAAAAATGGAAGTGTTACCTACTATTATTCCAGCCTTTTCTTTCCTAAAGGACTCCGTGATTCAGTAACAAAAATGTACGCATTTGTTCGCACAGCTGATGATTATGTAGACGCAATCCCTCAGCAATCTGTAGAGTTTACTGCATTCGTAAACGAAACAAATGATGTTTTCCGAGGTAAGCAAAGTAATAATCTTGTAATTACTTCGTTTTTTAATCTGTTTAAGGATTACTCATTACAGAAAGAGTGGGTAGATGCATTCCTCAAGGCAATGTCATCCGATCTGACTAAAAATATATACCAAACATATGAGGAATTAGAAGAGTATATGTACGGCTCGGCCGAAGTGATCGGATTGATGATGGCGGCACTTATGAAACTGCCGGAAAAAGCATATGCTTCCGCACGTATTCAGGGAAAAGCTATGCAGATGTTAAATTTTATTAGAGATATAAAGGAAGACATTGAACTTGGAAGACAGTACATTCCAAACGCTGACATGAAGAAATTGCAGGTAAAAACCATCACCCCCCAGGACCCACATATTAAAGATCTTATCAGGTTTGAACTAGACCGATATTTTGCGCTTCAGAAAGAAGCGGAAAGAGGATACAAATATATCCCCCGCGCATATCTCATACCTATTAAAACTGCAGCAGATTTATATACGTGGACTGCTAGAAAAATAGGTAAGGACCCGTTAGTGGTTTTCACAAAAAAGATAAAACCAACGCCACTATACGTTTTTTGGATTATACTAAAGAACAATGTAACTATATGAAACTCAACGAATACATAACACAGGCAAGAGTAGATATTCTCGAATATCTTGAAAAGTTTATTACGACAAAGAAAGATGTCCATACTGATCTTCCCTATTATCATGAAACCTTACAGGTATTTAATACCTTTATCCCCCATGGAAAACTCATGAGAGGTATCCTTGTTATACTTGCGGCTGAATCATATGGATTCAAACGTAGTGATGAACTGCTAGCAGCTGCTCTGGCTATTGAGTTTACACACTCTACACTCCTTATGCATGACGATATCATGGATCAGGACGAAACACGGCGCGGAAATACAACCGTATATAGTTCTTATAAGAAAATGGCAGAAGCTTCTCACATCTCACAGTCTTTATTGTACGGACAGTCAATGGCCATGTGTATTGGCGATATTGGGTTATATTTGGGTATCGAAGCCCTTATGGACTGCTCTTCTAATCCCGTGATCGTTTCGAAAATTCTGAAACATTTTGTGAAGGAAGTACAGTATGTTGGCGCCGCTCAAATGGATGATGTGGCACTCGGACATATGCAGACTGAGCCCGATAAGGAACAGATAAAAAGAGTATATACGTACAAAACTGGAAGATATACATTCTCTCTCCCCCTCATAATGGGTGGCTATCTTGCAGGAGCACCCGACAAAGATCTCCAGATCATGGATACGATGGGTGAAGAACTCGGAGTTACATTCCAGATAAGAGATGACTATATTGGACTGACGGGAACAGAAGAAGTTATAGGCAAGCCAGCAGGTTCTGATATCAGACAAAACAAAAAAACACTTCTTCGTGCAATGCTTTTTGA
>CAYXCP010000210.1:0-2191 GCA_964463455.1 uncultured Gammaproteobacteria bacterium | reverse complement strand
TTCATATATTCAACTAACTTTATCTTAGTACAAAGAAACTCGGCATTTATGAATACCCTATCAACTTTAAATTCAATCCTGGCAGTTATTCTCAATTCTATAAAATAAATAGCGTAAAATCCTTGTGAATGATTTTCTTGGTAAATGTCACAAAAGAATTTTGACTTTATGACTGATTTTAATTGATCTATATTATGATTATGATATCTTATTTTTACTTCGGGCCAATGATAATTAAGGATTCCTCTCTTTATGAGATTAAAATAATACCCATCATATTCGGAATTGAATACATCTAAATAAATAGTTGAATTAAAATTAGGAACCGAATACGTTTTTGTAATACGGCCATATGTTATTAGGTCTTGCTTCGTTATATGTTCTGTTGCCATTTATTCGTCCACTTCATTAACTATTCCACGTATCATATCAAATGCCTTACTTTTTGCCTGGGTTTCTGTCTTTATTTCATAATATAAATATGACAGAAGGCTTATGATGTGAGTTAAGTCATCGACTAAATTTTCGTGGAAATACTCCTGCGGATCATCTTTCATTGTAGGAATTTCCTCATCTGGGTCATTTACAACATGATTATTCTTATCAATGAACATCCGATTGTTTATGAATGATGAAGACTGATAAAAATCACCCGCTATTGCCCTGTCCCCCTCCCACGAAGCAAGGTCTTCTATTGTCTTCAATACATCACACCCAATATTTGCGAGTAATTTATCAACCTCGGATTCTAACATAAAATAAGTTTGAGCTTTCATATTTTTATCATATAAATTTAAAGGGGCCAATCGTGTGAGAACCGGCCCCTTCAGGTTATAACCCTAATGTCTTTATTTGCATTTCTCACACAAACGCACTTCAAAGATAAACCGATATTTTTAATATCAAACTATTTCCCATTATTTTTTTTGAGGTCTGGGCGCATTTCTTCGGCAAGTTCTGTCATAATCCAACCCAAATGATGCCTACAATTAAAACCACCCCGATGAATTAAAGGCTGATAACCCTCAAATTGTGCAATATACGACGGAACTGCATTCTTGTCTTTCTGCTTAATCTTATAGTCGGGAGGATAAACGCCTTTTGCCGGTGTCCACTCTCTCCACTTCTCAGCTTCGGCACGTGACCAGACTTTGCCATCTAATGCGACACAAAAATCCCTGCTGTCCTGAATCCTGCCTCCGAGATAAATAAAATATTTCATCCCAGTTTCGTCAGCCAAAGAGGTTGAATAAGCTGAATCGTACTGCATATACAAATCATGTGCAAATCTATTCAAGTGACTTTCAATGCCGCCCGGCTTTTCACCTGAACCGGTTATCAGGTCATTCATACCTACAATAAAGTCCTTTGTTCGCACCTGAGCAGTAACAGACTGTGACATGAGATTTTTGATCTGTGTAAGTAATTCAGTATTTGCAGATAGGCTGTCAAGAAAACCACCGTTTAATATCTTTCCTCCCTGAACGCCTATTGCCATGAGCATCTTCTTTTCTGTTGCTGCCAGGATCCGCCCAAACGTTGCCGGGAGTGATGCGCCCATTGTCACAGTGAAGAACTGCTTGTTGAGTGTCGTCAGCCCGCGAGCTGTATCGCCTATCTCAGATACGAAGGCAAGTCTTTGAGTTGTGGAGAAGTCTTTATACACCCTGTCAAGTGACTGCAACAGTTGATAGTTGCGGAGTGTGTTTCTTATCCGGCCACCGGAAGTATCCAGCATAGGGATTATCTCGCGCGTCAGCTTTGAGATGAGCATATTCTGAAGCCTCACGACTGATTTATTCAGTGAAGCCTCACGACGGGTGATAAACTCATCCTTACGCTGTATTATGTCAGCAATCCTTCTGGGCAGCTTCATAAAACTCTTTTTTCATGCGTGAATATGTTGTCATAGCAGAATCATGGTTAAAGTCTTTCTCACCAATGAACCGATAAAAGTTATCTATTGCCTTTTCAATTGTCAGCGAAGGCAACAATAACCTCTGAGCCTCTACAAAATAGAACATCGCAATGTCCTCATAGTTTCTTTTGTAGATTGCGGCGATTTTTCCCTTGTATGGTTTTTCTTTCGGCATTTGTTAGTTTTACCCGTGTCGCACGGTCTGTTTTCATCAGTGTACGTGAAATATAATGATTCACCACTACATTGCATATCAGATAGTGTTTTATCCCC
>CAYXCP010000209.1:0-2207 GCA_964463455.1 uncultured Gammaproteobacteria bacterium | reverse complement strand
CCTACAGGTAATCTGGATCCTAAAACTACCTGGGAAATCATGAGAATATTTAAAAAACTAGAAAGCACGAAAACAATATTATTCGCAACTCATAATACAGATATTGTAAATAGTTTAAAGCGTCGTGTTCTTGCACTGAAAGATGGAAAATTAGTTAAAGATCTGCGAAAAGGAGGATACGAGGTATGAGAGACATATTAACATCTATTAGAAGAACTCCTTATCAGTCACTCGCCGCGTTCATGGTTCTTTTTTTCACACTATTCCTTTCTACCAGTCTCCTTATTATTCTCAGTTTCCTCTATGGATTCCTGGGATACGTTGAGACACGCCCACAGGTAACCGTTTATTTTCAACAGAAAACATCAGAAGGAGATATCTTTAAGACTCGTGACCAGCTTATATCATCGGGCAAAGTCTCGACAGTGAACTATATTTCGAAAGATAAAGCGTTCGCAATTTATAAAGAGCTCAACAAGGACAATCCTCTCCTTCTTGAAATGGTGTCTCCTACTATTCTTCCTGCATCACTCGAGATATTTGCAAAGAAGCCCTATTATCTTCCTGAAATAGCAGAATTTATAAAGAAACAACCTGGTGTAGATGAGGTGCATTTTCAGAAAGATATATTTGATAGATTGTTGACGCTTACAACAATCTTAAGAAGGACTACATTCTTCCTGTTTACACTCCTCCTGGTAATGGCAATTGTAGTATTGTCGACAACAACGCTCTTCAAAATTGCCCTAAAGAAAGATGAGATTGAGTTACTGCGTCTGCTGGGTGCTTCTAACTTTTATATTAAGAAACCTTTCTTAGCAGAAGGCCTGTTTTTTGGACTGACGGCTTCGACCGTTTCGTTTGCAGTTATCCTTGGAGCACTTCTCTATTTCCAGCCGTTTTTATCTAACTATCTAAAAGGGGTACCTACACTTGCTCTTTATTTTGGCACGTATAGTCTTATGGTTTGGCCACTCAATCCGTTATTCCTCGGCGTAACATTTGTTCTTGCTTCTATTTTCGGTATGGGGATCGCTTTTATTGCAAGCTATACCGCAACAGAAAAATACCTTTCATAATTTAGCTTTAATCCTATCCGATTTTTGTCTATAATGAATATATGCGTCTTAAAATAGTAGCGCTGTTTATGTTGTTTGTTATGTCATTTCAAATGATAGGTATTGTGTATGGCCAGGATGCAACAGAGGCACAAAAACAGGAAATAGAAAAAAAGATTCAGGAATATCAGTCTAAGCTAAGTGATATTCGAACACAGAAAAACACGCTTTCTTCACAGATCCAGTACATGGATACCCAGATCTACCTTACCGGTCTAAATATTATTGATACAGAAAATAAAATTAAGCAGACTGAAAAAGAGATTGGCTTACTTTCCAATCGTATTGAGGGACTTGATACCTCTCTTAATACGATCTCAAAACTTCTCATAGAACGTGTTGTTGATGGGTATAAAGAGCACACACCTTCATTGTTTGATATGGTGCTAGATAGTGGAAGTGCCGATACGTTACTTGCAAAGATTCAATATCAGCGTGTAACTCAGTCAAATAATCAGAAGATGCTCGTACAGGTGCAGGAAGCAAAACTTAATTTTGAAGAACAAAAGAGTCTACGTGAAAAGAAAAAAGAAGAACTTGATAAGCTCACCGTTACATTAAACGAACAGAAGGTAGCGCTAAATACACAGAAAGATGCTAAGCAGAGACTCCTTGCAGTCACGCAGAACGATGAATCCACCTATCAGAAACTGCTTGATGATGCTCAGAAACAGCTTGCAGGATTTAAATCATTCGTCCAGACAGCCGGAGGAGGAGCAGTCGGAGCGAACGCATTCGGTACAGGTTCCGACGGATGGTATTACACACAGCGCGACGCACGATGGGCTGGTAAAACAATTGGCAACTCTTCGGACACTGTTCTTGAAGTAGGTTGTTTACTCACAGATATTGCAATGCTTATGAAAAAAGATGGTGTGAACTATACGCCTTATGATGTTGCTGCTAATACGAATTACTTCTTCTCTAATACGGCATTTATGCTTCATCCATCAAATTTCAGCTGGCCAAACGGTAAAAAGTATGTGAACATTTCCATTGGATCGATCGCCGAAGAACTAAACAGCGGTCACCCCGTTATTGCCGGTTTGTATGCGGGTAAATTCGGAACACACTATGTAGTACTAAAGC
>CAYXCP010000208.1:0-2218 GCA_964463455.1 uncultured Gammaproteobacteria bacterium | reverse complement strand
TCCTCAAGGCTATATCGAGGTACCTCCTCCACTTGGTAAAACTGATACTGGCGGCCAAATTACCTATATACTCGAACTTGCACGTGCCATAGGAAAAAAGGGAATTAAAGTAGATATAGTTACGAGACAATTCGACAATAAACCTCAGGAAGAACAAGTATATGAGAATGTAAAGATTGTACGCATTGCCTGTGGTCCTAATAAATTTGTTGTTAAAGAAAAGATATTTGAATTAGCTCCAGAAATGGTCGAGAATCTTCTTGACTACCTGAATCAGAAAAATAAGAAATATACCCTCATTCATTCTCATTACTGGGACGGTGGATATGTAGGCATGCTGCTCGCAAAAACTTTAGGAGTACCTCACATTTTCACCCCTCATTCGCTGGGCAAATGGAAAAAACTAGAGATGTCTGTCGATGATACTCCTCCACAGAAATTGAAACCGCTGTACAGATATCAGGTACGTATAGCGGCAGAACAAAAAATTATGAACAGGGCTGAAGCGGTTATTATACAAGCTGAAAGTCTGCGAATTAAAATGCTCCAGCATTATATGGTAGATTTTGAAAAGCTTCATGTTATATTTCCAGGAGTAGATACTACGATCTATAACCCGAAAAAAACCAAATATGATGATACTACCCATCTCAAAGAGAATTCGATTCTTACGGTAAGTAGAATGGTTCCCAATAAAGGACTTGATAGGTTAATTGATGCACTTGCACTTATAAAAAATAAAGTTTACTTCCATGTATACATGGGAGGTGGTGGTAAAAATGAATTTCATTCTGAAGAAGAAACAATTTTTGAAGAGAAGATAAAGTCTCTAATAACTAAATATAAGCTGAGTGATCGAGTTACTATTCTCGGTCATGTTGAAGAACATATGTTACCTGCCTATTATAGAAAAGCAGATATCCTTGTATTTCCATCACGATATGAACCATTTGGGATTGTCCCTCTTGAGGCAATGGCATGTGGCACAGTAAGCTTAGTTTCAAGTGTAGCTGGATGCCGTGAAATTATTATTGACGGACTGAATGGATTTATCGTTGATCCACATGATAGAAAAAAAATGAGCGAAAGCATTTTGAAGGTGCTAGGCGACTCCAAGTTGCAGAAAAAAGTATCAGAAAACGCTGCTTTCACTATTAAAGAGCATTATTCATGGGATAAGGTTGTAGAAAAATTCATAGAACTGTATATTCAGGTTATAGAAGGACGACATCGAACAGATAAGAGAATAAAATCTATCATATGATTGCCATAGACTGCTTTTCACTTGCATTAAAAGAAGGTGGAACAAAGACATATCTGAGATCGTTGTTAAAAGCGATTGCCTTAACATACAAAAACAGTAAGATCACACTTATCGTACCCGATCTGAATATACATTCAGAAGATCTTCCCAATGCCACAAATATAACCGTAGTGAAAGTGAAAATGTCAGCATTTATAATTAATGTATTACACACAATTGCACCATCTTCGTACTACAGATATGCCGCATATATATGGGAACAATATTACTTTCCACGGGAAGCAAATAATATTAATCCTCATACCATACTGCATCCATATCAGATTTGCACCCCGTACAAAACAAAAGCAAAAAAAGTAGTTGTCATCCATGATATTTTTCATTGGAAGTACCAGGAACGATACAATAAGCTTGAGAAAAAAATATATAATTCATTTCTTGAAGGATGTAAAGCTGCAGATACCATTATCACGATATCAAATACTTCCCGTGATGAAATATCGCAGTTACCAGGTATAACAGCTAGCAAGATTCATGTATGTTATGAAGGTTACAACCCTGATTATCTTAATGAGACTGCCTATAATACATCAGCAGTAATTAAAAAATATAAGTTGCCGTCTCAATATATCCTTGCTTTCAATTCTGCACGAATCCATAAAAATACTATAGGGGCTGCGGGTGTATTTAACATGATAAAACAACAGCACCCAGATATGAATCTTGTACTGATCGGAGGAAATCAGCAGTCCAACCACGAAGTGTCAAACTATCTTTCAAAACAAAAACTAGTTGATTCTACACATTATGTACCTTTTGTAACATCAATTGAAGATTTTCGCATTATTTATAGTACAAGCATCGCATTTCTGTTTCTTTCAGCAGATGAAGGATTCGGATTACCCCCTCTTGAAGCTCTGGCAAGTGGTGGATTGCCTATCATATCCGCGAGAA
>CAYXCP010000207.1:0-2219 GCA_964463455.1 uncultured Gammaproteobacteria bacterium | reverse complement strand
AAAAAACATTTTATAGTGAAAAAAAAGTAAGTAAATGCAAGGTGCGCGACAAATGGTATAGCCCATACGATTAGTCCGAATGCCACGGCGCATTTATATGTTCGCATAATATGTAGTATAGATCCAACAACTTTAAAATATGTGACCGTGGTCACCGGGTGGTTTGTTGTATTTTCTGCTATAGTATGAGCATGCGATCTCTCATACGTATTTTTTCATATATTGTAGTAGCCATCAGTGTAGTCTTAAGTACTTCATGGCTCTGGTATCAGAATATATATTTTCACACAGATATAGCGCGTGATTTTCTCATTCTTGAAGATATGTATTATGGGCACCATATATCATTGCTTGGTCCTCGTGCAGGTGGAATAGAGGGTGTGTTTCATGGACCCTTATGGTTCTATTTGAATCTGCCCGCATATATTATTGGTAAAGGAAATCCACTATATGTAGGGTGGTTTTGGATATTGCTTCTTGTGTTTCTTATCATAACTGTATATGTAGTAGGAAAAAAAGTGATAAACAAAGAATCAGCCCTCCTCTCAGCAGCATTAGTTGCGGTTGCATTAATCGATATTACAAAAATGCTGTTAAATCCCTTTGGTGCTATTCTCGTATCTCCACTCATTTTTTATTATTTCTATAGATATGCACAAGAAGATAAGACTCGTGATGTAATGTGGTTTGTATTTTGGACGGGTGTAGCAATTCAGTTCGAAATGGCTTTTGGTATACCCATACTCGTTCTTGGTTTTATATATACATTATTAAACGTCTACAAAACAAAAAAATGGTATCAGATCGCGGCTTATATTGTTATTCTGTTTCCACTATCTACATTCATATTATTCGATGTCAGGCATCAGTTTCTGCAGACTCATGCATTTATGTCATATCTCATGCAGCATAAAGGCGGAACCGGATATTCTCTCGCGTTTACTTCGTCTCGTATACAGAATGTATTTGATGTGACAAATATGTTTGCCGCACATCAGGTTATCCTATCCAGGATAGTTGCTTTGATCACATTGTACATGTTATTCATTGATAGAAAACGTACAGAGAAACTGAAGGATCCATTATGGCTTTTTACCTATTTCTATATAGGCCATGCCATCATAAGTTTCTTTCTGTTTAAAGGTAATATCCAGTCATATTACACAGAACCGTTTCTCCCCGTATTTGCGATGGTATTTATTGGGGCAGCTACTCGACGTGTTTTCAAACCAGTTTTCATTATATTAATACTTGCTATTACTATTTTTGGTATTCAAAAGGGGGTACGTGAAATGGTTTTGAATGCAAAAACATCTGTGAATGATGGAAGTACCTGGAGGTTTAATCTCACGCTAGCTAATGACATATACTCACATAATAAGAATAGATCATTTGGTTATTATGTATATACTCCTGATCTGTTTGGATATGGCCCACGATACGCGATGAATTATATGCAAAGACAAACCAGAAAAACAGATGTATATCCATATGAAAAAAAAGATATTGTCTATCTTATTATGTCACCGGCACCATTTCATAGTGCACTGGGGCAGGAAGACTGGAAAAAAAATGAAGTAAAAATAAACAGAAATCCTGATAAAAAAATAACATATCCGAATGGGTATATTGTGGAAATGTATAACGTGACAAAAGAAGAACAGCGCGTGCTGTCGAATCCGAATATGATACAGAGTGTAATTATGAGGTGATTATGGTCTCCCCGAGTCTGGCGTATAGTACGTCAGACTCAGGGAGAATGGTACGATACTACGGTGCCTGATTGTGTTCAGGCGCGCGTTGTGAATTGGGCACACTGTCTGTTGGTTCGGGTGCGACCCAATCTGCCGGCGCCTGATTGTGTTCGGGTGCGCGTTGCGAATTGGGTACGTCCACCGGCGCCTGGTCGTTGTCCTGTTGGTCATTAGCAGGCGGCTGCCAGCCTGGCTCGACCATGGATGGCGGCGTTGGCATGGGTGGAAATACGTCCTGATCCGCAGGGGCTAGCTGCGACTCAGCCTGGCGTGCACGGCTTTCCGCTGCCTGCTTCTCAAGATAATTGTTGATGCTGTCCTTGTTCGACACAAGGATTGCAATCACAATTACCACGGCGCAGAGTTGCAAGAACCCTTTCATCTCAGTACTCCTTTTGCTAGTATAAGGCCACTTGAGTTCGCAAACGAAGTGCACCAATTAAGCTAAAATAGCGGTACATATGA
>CAYXCP010000206.1:763-2248 GCA_964463455.1 uncultured Gammaproteobacteria bacterium | reverse complement strand
TTTGTTAAGTAGTCATATAAAAACGTGATTGCATCGCCATGGGAAACCAGGATACAGTCTTTTCTTTCATTAACTTTTTCCTCATAGATTTCCTTTACACGCTTTAACACCTGATCTTTTGTTTCACGCGTACTGTCATCTACTTCGTATTTCCATGGATCTATTTCAGGTTGTACGGTACCTTCAAGTCTGGAACAACCCGTTTCTTCAAGTCGATGGTCTACGGTCACATACCCATGTGTCTGTGACGCAATTATTTCAGCTGTCTGAACAGTTCGAACCATAGGGCTTGAGGTGATGGGAAGTTGTGATGTTTCTTTACTGAACCACTCACCTATTCGCTTTGCATGTGCGCGTCCTGCCTCTGTCAGATACATAGGTAAATGAAACGCATAGATATGTGAAGGATTATAGTATTCAGTATGTCGTACAAGGTAGATAGTCATGTACCTATTATATAGTATGGAGTAGAGATGTTTATGTCTCGTCTGGCTTTGCCAGACGAGACATAGGTAGTTACGGGAAAACCATGCCACAGTTGTCGGGGCCATGCCATTGACCTCTAAAACTGCGGCCATTCTCTTCCCATATGTCTTTGGCCACCCACAAGTTGACTGGTGCAAAATACAACATCCACTCGGATATGTGCATTTGCTTCAAACGTTTTTTTTGCTGATCCAGGCTGATCTGCATAAGGCCTACATCCTTATTGCCATCAGTGTTAACGTATACCGCACCCCACCTATAGGTGCGATTTTCCGCCGCTACTGTGGCAACCGCCCGAGAATAATCTTCGGGATTAGGCCAGTAAATGTGAAGCAGCATGTCTGTATGAAATGGCGGCGGATCGTATAGACATTGCGCCGTCTCATATTTTTCTGCGGAACCTATCCCCGTCAGTCCTGCTATTACATAACCCGCCAGAATAATGCCAACAGGCCAAAAAATTAGGTGTGCCAGACATCCGCTTCGCGATCGGCGCACACGATGACCTCTATTTTTTTTAGCCATTGAGATGCCTTTCTAGCATAAAGTTGACACGCAATTATAATAGTATACCATATTATAGGCTTTATATATTAGCCGTAAGCATATCAAAACATAAAAACCTATAGTATAATGTACTATCTGATGATCGTGTACAAAACACATGAGCGAAACAGCGTCACCGGGGCGGATGGGCAGCAACATATTGCCATCCGGCAAATTTTCGCGGTGTACGGGGGATTTCGTTTCTCCCGTTAGATAAAGGAGGCAGTTCATGGTGTCAATGAACCAGCAGGTCGAAATCGACGCGCATGTTCCCAATGCGCGAAAATCGGGTGTTCCTGTAGGCAAAACCGCTTGCACGAGCACTCACGGCAATGTGACTTCGATCAAAAAGAAGGGCTCATTGGTTACAGCAACGTGCGGGTGCTGTAGCTACCGTCAGCGTATCTAGGGGCACATCATCACGTGTTCCACGCCGAGCTCAGCTCGGCGTGG
>CAYXCP010000206.1:0-753 GCA_964463455.1 uncultured Gammaproteobacteria bacterium | reverse complement strand
CACAATACTTACCGCTTCCGACTACTTGCTTTTAACAGTAGCGCATTTCGGACAATACTTTTTGTCATTGCTCCAGTGAATAGATCCTTCTACGCTTTGCAGATTTTTCGGATACCATTCTTTACATGTTATGCATCTCTGGTATCTGGGTCGCCAATGTTTTGAGTTTGCACTCGTTTGAGACGTACTCCTCAACACGTCGATGCCTATCAGGATGACCCCGACAACGATCAGAAATACATTCTGGGTATAATCCTCTGCTGTTTGAGGACCCCAGATTGTCCATATCGCCATAGTGAAAATTATCATCAAGCCAACATAGCCCAATCTGCTTCTTCGCATGGTAATCCATCCTTCCTGTTAAAGCGGCAAAGCTGTCATATTATATACTGTAGACAAACTGGATAGGAAAGTGATCGGAAAAATATGTTTTAACTACTTCAAACTGAGTAACTTCGCTGTTTCTGCAAAACATGTAATCAAGTTGTTGTTTGATAAATCCCAACCGATGAGTAGTTTCTTTAAAAGATGAAGTGAAATTATATTTCTTCATGAACTGAAAGAGATATTCCTGCATAAAGAGAGAGGTGTAATTAAAATCTCCGACAATGATAACTGGTATCTGTAGTTCTTTAGAAACAGTATTTATCTCATCAATAAGGTCTATAAGTTGTCTTCTCCGCCTCGAATTAAACGTTAAGCATGAAAGATGAATATTTGCGACGATAAATCGAATATTATTCATCTCAAACA
>CAYXCP010000205.1:870-2261 GCA_964463455.1 uncultured Gammaproteobacteria bacterium | reverse complement strand
GGGTGATCTCGGTGCGGGAAAAACTGAGTTTATGAAGGGAGTAGGTGATTTTCTGGGAATTGATGATATTATCTCACCGACCTATGTCATTACATTTGAATATACACCAGCAAAAGGACCATTTAGCATGCTTCATCATTTTGATCTCTATCAGATAGAAAAGGATGAAGAGTATAAATATCTCGGCATTGAAGAAATGCTGAAACCAGGAGCATTACTCTGTTTTGAATGGGGTGATAGATCAGGATATCTTATCGACATGCTCAAAGAAAAAGCGACAATTATATATATAACAATTAAAACAGTGAGTGAAAACGAACGCACCATTACTATTAATATATGAAGATACTTTCTATAGACACATCATGTGATGAAACATCGGTAGCTATTACCGATGGTCGTCGCGTGCTTTCGAATGTGATCTATTCGCAGATGCTCATGCACAAAGAGTGGGGAGGTGTAGTTCCTTCACTAGCCAAGCGTGCACATGAAGAACGAATCGAAACGGTAATCGCTGAAGCATTTAAAAAAGCAAAACTAACAGGTGAAGATCTCGATTATGTTGCCGTTACCTATGGACCAGGCTTAGCGATTGCTCTTGAAGTAGGGATCAAACATGCGCAAGCACTTGCTCAACAATACAATAAGCCACTCATACCGGTGAATCACATGGAAGGTCATATTTATTCATGTTTCGTACAGAACTCTAAAGGAAATCCTGAACGACCATTCACATTTCCTTATCTTGCCCTCCTCATATCTGGCGGTCATACAGAGCTCGTATTATTTCGTGATCATCTTACCTATGAAATAATAGGAAAAACACGTGATGATGCCGCGGGTGAGGCTATCGATAAAGCAGCGCGCATGCTCGGACTGGGATATCCGGGAGGTCCGGCGATCGAACGTCTTTCTGATACAGTCGATAATGTAGATACGTACAAGTTTCCCCGTGCCATGCTCCAGTCACATGATCTTGATTTTTCATTTTCAGGTCTCAAAACGTCGTTTATGTATTTTCTGAAAGATATGAGTGAAGCAGATAAGAATGCTCACTTAAGCAATATTGCATCATCATTTCAGGAATCTATTTTTGACACCATCATAAGAAAAACAGAACGTGCGATGAAAGAAACAGGTATACATAATCTGGTCGTTGGGGGAGGAGTTATAGCAAATAGCTACCTGCGTACACTACTTCGCGCTCTTACGAAAAAATATAATGGGAGTGTAGTATTTCCAACATATAAATATCTGACAGGTGATAACGCGGCAATGATTGGGATTGCTGCTTATTATCACATTCAAAACAACGATATCCCTGACCTGCCCGCAGACGCTTCGCGTCAAGCGATGCAGGCGGGACTATTTAGTGCTACTGTCGATTCGAA
>CAYXCP010000205.1:0-860 GCA_964463455.1 uncultured Gammaproteobacteria bacterium | reverse complement strand
GCGTCACCAGCCAACGCAGCGCTAACGAAGATCGCCGCAATTCCACCGCTTCGATTTTGCACGGATAACGCTGCGATGATTGGTATTGTTGCCTATTACCGGGCGCAGAAAGGTCTGTTTGTGAATGCGAGTGAAAGAATTGATCGTGTACCCAGATTAATTTTAGGTGTAAAATAACTGTTATATGGGAGAAGAAGAACTGAGCAATAATAAACCTGATGCAAAAGAAACAGATGCTAAGATTCTAAAGTGGAAACAAATTGAGCAAGAAGTCGATAGTATAACAGACGCGTTGGGAAAGCATATAGATGGTGGTATAAGGGATGCAGTAATAGCATTAAAAGCAAATCAAATAAATACAGTAGGATCGTGTGAGGGGCATGCGGAAAGGCGTATTCCTTCACCATGGATTGACGTAGAAGGAGTAGATACACCTGAAAGTTTACAAGCAAAACAAATTCTCCCTGAGCTTGATGAAAAAATAAATGATATTGAAACTGAGGATAGTGAAGCAGCAGAATTAAACGACTTGTACACCAGACGTCATGAAGCCTATTATGAAGCTATCCTTCCCCAATTACAAGAAGTTGAAAAAGTTATTCAACTGCTTGATAAGTTCTATGCTACACGAGCAGTTTCAGAGGATCGCCGGCTCATCATAAATGCCATAGATAATATGGGAAGAATAGAAAGTCAGGGGTCACGAATACAGGCCATCAGATCGGATACTGATAAACAGAAAAAGCTGGATGAGTACAAGGAAGAAATGAAGTTATTCGCAGACTTTTTGAAAAATATGTTCTTTCAGAACACTGATTAGTTGCTTTTTTAAATCATCTTCATTAAACTACTACTAATTA
>CAYXCP010000204.1:0-2264 GCA_964463455.1 uncultured Gammaproteobacteria bacterium | reverse complement strand
CCTGCAATTTTACAGGTTTTATTTAATTTTAGGATTTACTTAAACCACTCTCCCAACCACCTCTTCATTGTTTCAACTTCTTTTGTTTGAGTTGAAATGATATCGTCTGCCATTTCAGTAAGCTCTGTACGCGTAGTTCCCTGTTTTAGTTTCTGTGCCATCTGTATTGCACCTTCATGATGGACGATCATATCTTCAAGAAATACTTTTTCGAGCTCAGCACCACTTTTCCCATCCATTCGAGATGTCATATCCATCATCATATCTCTCATACCCATAGCTGAGTCATTATCCATCATAGATGCATCTGGCATTTGATGCATACCAGACATCATGTTTTTAGACCACCTTCCATCGCTCATTCTCATTTCATTTTTTTCAAAGAAAGAACCGAAATAAAAGACCCAAGTAACAATAAGGATAAGCCCTAATACAATTGTTGAAATTTTATAATTCATAAAAAACTTAATGTTAATTATAAGACTACATACCAATATGCCCTCTTGTAATAGCTACTAACACCATATACAGGGCCATAAGTGCCATAAATAAGTTCTCAAATAAAGTCACTTTGGTCATAGGAACAGAAAACACCATTCCCAGACAAGCACAAGGTATCTCATCTTTCTTTTGGAGCACTTTCCATACCCCAATGGTACCAACCGTCATTAATAGAAATGTAAACATATCGCGATATACACCCCCAAGAGAAAGCAGGTAAAACAGCCCCAAAGCAACCTCAATAAACGGATACGTGAGGGCGTAGAGTTTTGATCTCATTGCAATAAGGTCGTATGTCATATAAGCATCAGCAAACCCTTTCAGATTGATTAGTTTGAACAAACCAAACACCAAAAAGAAGTATGCCATCATGTACATCATTGCCGACATAAAATCCACACTTTGTCTCATAATTACTGTACCTACCGTTAGTACAGTAATAACCCCAAACATAGAAAGTAGTGGTGCTAACTTTCTAAACATGGACTGTGGGTGAATATCTAAAATCTTCGCAGATGTTTCTGTTTTATGGTGCTCGCAATAGTAATGAATAATACTGTCGATAGTTTCTGCGTGTGTAGCAACCATGCTACACTTTTCACATTTTTTATTTTGTACTGCGTGCATAGCGAATTATTTTCTTTTTAACTTATACACTTTAATTATTTCATCTTGCATTTCTTTAATCCGATATTTATTTGAATCCTTGGTCAAACAATGTGCAAGATGACTCTGAAGCATTTCATCTTCCAGTGAAGAAATAGCGCTTTTTACCGCACTAGTTTGAGTAATCACGTCAATACAATATTTATTTGCATTAATCATTTTTTCCACACCTTCAAGTTGTCCAATAATACGTCTGAGACGGCTTACTATTTTTTTATTATCTTTATGAATACCATTCATATCTTATTTACAACAACTTGCATCACAATTTACGCAGGCGCATTTTACACATTTACATGTTGTGCAAGTGCATTTTTTATTAGTCATATCTATACAGATACCGTAGTGAGTTATAATAATACACTAAAATATCTTGCGTAGAGTATATACCCCCATAGGGTATATAGCAACTGACTTTCAACACACTCTTAAAAATAAAACCTCCCTTAGTGGAGGTTTTATTTTTAATGATTTACGCTTTATATTGATCTCTAATTTCAAACAATATCCATCCACCAATAAGGAAGCTGAGTGCCCCTGAAACCAGAGATGAAACAGCTCCGGCTCCCGCATATACAGATGCACCAACGACACCACCAATAACTGAAATAACAGTAGACACAACCCCAATTAAAAGTCCGTAGAAAAGATAGTTCCATCCTTTCTTCATTCGTGCCTTAAGTGGACTCACCGCAAGAAGCTGAAGAACAACGGTCACTAAACCAAGAAGAGTTGTAATAAATCCAACAATCACCCAGATACCACCAGTAAGAAGTGCTGGGATTGCAAGAAGTGTCATAAGTGCACCTGCTGTAAGTAATGCGAGGAGACCAAGTATTCCAAAGATAAGGGCTATCCAAGGAGAAATGTCAGCGATAACTTTTCTACCACCTTCTGGAATATGAGGAAACTTCGCAAAAAACGGTACGAGTTGCGCCTCAAAACCATGAGCACTATTTAATAAACTTTCTTTCGCTTTATTTGTTTGTGTATTTTCCATATGTACACATTATACCCTTTTGTCCTTTTTCTCTTGTTTGTTATACACATCTGATACAATAGATAAATGTCAGAAGAAAGTCTCTCGTGGCAAGCAC
>CAYXCP010000203.1:0-2285 GCA_964463455.1 uncultured Gammaproteobacteria bacterium | reverse complement strand
ATCAGATGTATCTAGATTCAGACCGAACTGTTAATCTTCCGTTTACTGAATATGTGAGTTTAGAAGATCCGGTTAGTAATATTCTTCGTATTTCCGAACCCCAGTCGCGCGTTAATAATCAATATCGACAAGCCGATATCGATTCCGACGGCATTCCCGATAAATCTGATAACTGTCCTTCAATTGCAAATGCTGATCAGGTTGATGTTAATAAGAATTCAATTGGTGATGCCTGCGAAGACTTCGACCGCGATGGTGTGATGAATGCCAATGATAACTGTCCGGATAATCCAAATAGCAACCAGGCCAATGCAGATTCCGATAAATATGGTGATGTGTGCGATCCTGAAGAAAGCCGGTTAACGGAGCGAATTTGGTGGCTTCCATGGCTTGGAATTCTTGTAGGATTCGGCACAGTGGGATTTATTCTGAAATCAACTGTTCAGGCGAAGAAGAAAGTCGACTAGAATTTATTACATTATTAGTAATAAATGTCATCCTGAGCGATTAGCGAAGGATGCAGAACGAAATGTTCGCTTCTGCTGGATTCTTCACTTCGCAACGCTCGTTCAGAATGACATAATTCACAGTCATAAAATTTATTTCAAGAAGTTTTTTCGGTAGAACTTCAACTCTTCAATCGACTCTTTAATATCATCAAGAGCCCGGTGGGAATCTTTTTTTTCATACACTGGTGCAGCAGGCATCCATCGTTCGTACAGTTCTTTTAAAGTCGAAACGTCAATCAGTCTATAGTGCAGATAGGTGTTTAATTCCTGCATATATTTTTTGATAAACATCCGGTCATTGTAAACAGAGTTTCCGCACAAGGGAGAAGTGCCGGCGGGGCAGTGCTGTTTAATAAACTCGAGTGTCTGCTGTTCGGCTTCAGCCGCAGTTATGTGCGATTCTTTCATCCGATCAATAAGGCCATTTCCTGCGAATGTTTTTTTACACCATTCATCCATCGAATCAATTTCTTCATCCGACTGATGAATCACAATGTCAGGCCCGGTTGCAATTATATTTAAATCGTTGTCAGTTATGATGGTTGCTATTTCAACAATATGATCCTTCGCAAGATCAAGTCCGGTCATCTCCAAATCCATCCATACTAAAGAAGAGTTTTTTAAATCTGTCATATAGGTATTGTAATATATTCAAGTAATAAAAAGTAGAAAGTAACACTTATACTATTGCTGTGCACTATAGTAATGTTAGAGGGGATAAATTATGGGGTAATTGCAATGCATTAATTTATCTGAAAAATAGTGAATATATGATCCTATAGTATATTACACATTTATTATGTATAATACTGCTACGGCAATAGGCCAGTTTCATCGTGCTAATAGGAGGGCACATGAAAAAAACTATCGTTTTTTCTTTGATTCTGGCGACCTTAATGGTCGTCGGGATCGCGGTTGGGGTAGCGGCTCAGTCTGCTCCAACCATCGAGCTCTCCCCGGGGAAAAATCCGGGGGAATGGACGCTGATCGCATCGGCAGAGGCCAACTACGCGTTTGCAGCCTTGGTCACAGATGACCAAGGGCAAACGTATCCAGTCAGCCTCGACTGGATAGGATGCGTATGCGGCGGACCGTCAGGTGCAACGATCACCGTCCAAGGTGGTCTGAAGGCAATCGGCTACTTCTATGGTTCCAATGACTTGTTGGCCCCTCCGGGCTGGCATGTCGAAGGAAAGACCATGAAGATGTTTGTTCGGGACGAAGTTGTCCCGGAGCCGACGCCAACGCCGGAACCGACGGTAACAGCGCCGGAACAAGAGCTTTACTTACCATTGGTCAAAGCATAAGACCATGATTAAGTAAGGCTTTATAGCCCTGCCGCCTCGTCTGGTAGATGAGATCGGGATAACAGGGCACGTGGTACTCTTTCGAGGTGAACGCACGATGATGTGCGCTAACTATTGAAAGGGATTTCTTTTGCGTGCAGACAGCATATTCTAAGTTTTGTCTAGATTTTTTAGACAGAACACTATCGCGTTCGAAGATACAAAAACTGTGGCTACAGAAGTTTTACTTCTGTTGTTCGCGCTTTTTCTTCGCAACTGCGATCGGAAAGAATAATGCTGGCTGCACGCATATTCTTTTTCTGCACATTTTTAAAATAACTTCAAAAGCGGCTAATGATATAATTACCAGTATGAATGGGCCAAAACTTTCCAAAGAACAGATCGAAGATCTTGTCTTTACAAATAAATACGAAATAGAGTCTTCTCAGAAATTTTTCAAATCACCGCTTTGAGTGATTTGGGCGGTGTT
>CAYXCP010000202.1:0-2289 GCA_964463455.1 uncultured Gammaproteobacteria bacterium | reverse complement strand
GGATAGTGGTTCAGATAGAAATCCCAGTTATATCCCAAGAAAAACATCTGGGAAATGATCATAACGAAGAGCGCCATCATTTTGTATCTTTGCGATGTCAACGCATATATATTGTAATAGCCATAGGCCGATAGGATAAGAAGGGGAATCAGAATAAAAAGTGATCGTGTAAGTGAATCATGAGCCCACGAGAGTGACGCAGAAAATGGAGCTATCAAAATAAGCGCCAGAATAAAAAATCGCCATTGCTCTCTTTTTCTGAAGAGGAAATAAACTCCCAGACCTATTCCGATATATTCAAATAACGTCATAGGACCCATTCCCGGGTGTCCAAAGCGATAATTAGTATCTCCATCGATCGCGAGAAATTGTGGTGAAAAATATTTGCTGTGTTCGAGTGCTACTGTTCGTATGCCATACACCAGCTTGTTGTAAAGCAATCGTGAACCACCTTCACCGCGGAGTTCGTTTATGGTTGCTGCATAGCCCGCATTATTAATAAAGAGGAGATTTTTAACGCGTTCAGGTTTATAGATAATATCACCGATTGAGAAGATAAGGAATATGGCGATAATGATTGCCGGAAATATAAATAGTTTTTTCTTTATGAGCGTTTTTGGTAGAACAACAATAAACGGTGCAATTAGGAAGAAGGGGATAAAGATACGATTCGACTGGTAACTAAACAGCATTGCCATCTCTGATAATGCGATTGCAATATAGAGCATCACTGTCGGTTTTTTGAGAACACGAACACACAAATATGTCGTAAGTGTTACCAGAAATGCTCCTAAAAATGCTTCGTGTGTATGACGGCTTACGAGATGAAGACCTAATGATGTCGAAATAAATAACGCCGATAGGAGCGCTATTGGATTAGAACTGAACAGTTCTTTTACGAGGAGAAAGACAACGATGGGCAGGAGAAAAGCGAGTGTGTGGTTTACATATACCGCGCTATATTCATTGAGTCCAAATACCTTAATAAAGGGCACTGATAGATAGGTGTAAAGTGGCATCTTATAATCCCCGAAAGATTTGAGTCGGATCGGCAGTGTTACGCCATATTCATCTTTTCCTGTCTGTCCGATTGAGTACGCATTGTAACTGAACGCTGCTTCATCGGCATTAAAACATGGAGGTATAATGCGTGAATTATAGATATTCAGGAATAATGATAAAAAAGAGATAGCCAGAACCAGGATAAGCGTTTTATATTTCATATAAATTTATTCAAAATATCTGCATCTGTTAACAGGTATTTGCTACGTGCGACAAGAGCGGCAGGTAGTCGCTTGAGCGCCATGACAAATCCAGCTCCATAGACCGTTTCGCCTTTGAGCATGGTTTTCCCCATAAGCTCCATGAGAGCAAGAATATGATCGAGCATGTATGCTGTCGTATTGATATTTTTCCAGATAAATAAAAGCTGGTTGCGGAAGGCAATTGAAGTAACTTTCTGTTTGTCAAAATATTTACCTATCGTAGACTGGTGATGATGTTCAACCAGCACACTGCTGTTAAATAGAATCTCATAGCCGCTCTTCCATGCTCTATAAGATAGATCGATATCTTCCCAATAGAACGGTGCATAGAGCTGATCAAATCCGTGAAGATCAAGAAATTTTTCTTTATCTATCATGCAGGACCCGCCTTCGGCCCATCCATTTATACCTGATTCGCTTTTTTGATTTCTGTCGTGATTAAACAATCCATCTTTCCAGTAGATGATATTATTTCCTACGATCTTTCCATCCTGTTCCTTCTGGGCAAAACTAACTGCAAATAATTTGCTGTTTGCTTTGAATTGCTCCAGCGTTGGTACATAACTTGTGTCGTTCAGCAATACATCTGAATTAAGAAGCATGACGTACGGATGTATAGCATGGTGGACACCTACATCTACGGTCATGCCAAATCCCAAATTTACATCGTTTTCATACAAGGTGATATTCTCAAATCGCTTCAGGTCTTCAGCAATGGATTTTTCGGGAAAATCGTTCACAATAATAACTTCACATTCTGTGAGATAAGGGAGATTATGTTCTAGATTTTTTATCAGTTCTTCAGTATTTTTATATGCTGGTATGATAACGCTGATGTTCATGGTTTAAGTGTTTCTATAACTTTCTTTGCAAATACTTCATATGAGAAGTTTGCTGCAACAAATGCTTTTCCCTCTCGCTGCACATCTTTTAAGTCATCAAGGTTGAGTGCAGTCATCTTTCTGATAAGTTCTTCATCATCATTAAATAAGTACCCGGTAACTCCTTCCTTGATGATCTCTTT
>CAYXCP010000201.1:778-2300 GCA_964463455.1 uncultured Gammaproteobacteria bacterium | reverse complement strand
CCGAATTCTAGGACGCTTGTAAAAATGAATTCCTCTTTTGGGGGATTCAGTAATGTTAAGAAGAATCCATAAACAAGCCAGTGCTTTGTGGAATCGGCAGCAAATAGTGAAATCTAAATCAAAGTGGTAGTGACGTTCTTTATCTGTCGCATCTCTTTCAGCTTCCTGACAAAACCCACAAGGGGGGAGGAATGCGTCTTCAATATTCGTTTCTGCCATACGCTCTTACCTCTTCGCGGGTTGGGAAGGAGACTTCGCCCTTTAAGTAAGCCAAGAGAAGTTTACCGTTGGTCCAATCTTTGGAGATATTTTGTTCAATTTCCTTGATAGTATAGAGAGGTTTACCTAAAGTAGTGTAATCTTTCAACCAATGATGCCTATCAAGAGCTTCCTGACTAGATCGGCGCATCGCCGAGTTATGCCGATACTGCCCTAGATCCATGATAACCCATAAGAGCAATACAGCCCAATGGTAACGGCAAAGAGCGTGGGTATATCTATGTTTTTCTTCCTGCATAACCAGACATAGATCACACTCATCAAGGAATTCATCCTCAATCATCACTACTCCTTTACGGGAGGAATTTCGATATCAAACTCTGCCATGACAATGTTACCTGCTGGAATGTTCAATGAGGGGGTAGGGGTGCCGGAATTGTAAAACTCATACGTCAGCTTAATTTCCCCGTCATCACAAACTTCGTCAGTGTAAACGGCGAGGATCATGCGACGAAGTAGGGAGGTTCCACTCAACTTAGTATCTAGATCGTCCATATTATCTTCTTGGGTGCCGATGTAAAAATGTTCGGGGTTGATGCATGCACGGTTGTGGCAGAGGTGGTTGACTTGTAACCCCTTTTCATAGTCTTCCAAATTGTAACCTTTAAAAGCTACTGCACTTAGACGATGAGCTAAGTATTTTTTATTTTTATACTGAATTCTACCGTAAAGTTCTTTATTTATCCAACCCTGCCATACCCAACAACCTGTCGTTTTATCAATAATTGTACGAGCTTTAAGACGTCTTTTAAGTTCAGCACGCTCAGAAGGAAGAAACATAAGGATTGCACCCTTGCAAATCTTTATTGTTTGTGGTATACTACCTACATGGATAACCAAGAAAAACTAAAGCAATGTTCGAAATGCAAAATTTACAAACCGCTTCCAGAATTTTATAAAGCTAGTATAAAAAGTGGCTCAAAAGACGGAAGAGTGTCTGCATGTGTGCTTTGCAGTAAACACATATATAAAGAAAAGTACGCAAAAATGAAACAAGACGCCCCAGAAAAGTATGAACAATGGAGGAATAACCAAGCTAAAAATAGACGACGAAATATAGAATTTTTGCTGAATTACCTTCAGAACCATCCATGTGTAGATTGTGGTGAAGCTGATCCAATTGTTTTAGAATTTGATCATATTAATCCAAGTAATAAAAAGTATACAATTGCAAAAGCTGTCTCCAGAGGTAATCTAAATATAGAGAATATTAAACAAGAAGCAGAAAAGTGTGTTGTACGCT
>CAYXCP010000201.1:0-768 GCA_964463455.1 uncultured Gammaproteobacteria bacterium | reverse complement strand
CCGCAAAAGATGGGAATTGGTATAAAGTTAAACTCCTACAGAATAAGTATGATTAATCCACCCCTGCCAGATCCAACAGCCGGTGGTCTTATCGACCTTGCGCCCTTTTAAAAGATGATTGCGAAGACTGGACATATTAGATATCGAAGGTTTCGTTTTGCCAGTTGTGTTTTGGAATATCTCCATGAAGTTTGTACCAATCTTTCCAAAGGGGGATGCAAAGTTTTGTCGGGCGATGCTTGATGACTTGATGTTGGCAATGGGATAAACTCGACATACCCTTACCCACACGCTCTTGAGTAAATTCTGGATCATCAAGAATGAAGACGCAAATTTTGCAGTAACAATCTCCCCAGTTTGGTGCCTTGGGAAGAAACTCATCCTCGATTCCACTTTTTGGGACGCGTTTAAAGAGTTCTGCTACCGTCACGGATGCTTCTCCAGAACTTTAATTCAGCCCACATAGGTTGGTCGGGGACAGCGTATTTGGAATTATACAACTTATCCCAATCAGCCAGCTTCATTTTTTGGCTCTCATGCCAAAGGATCTCAGACATGGAATAAAGTGGGTGACCTTGTGTGGCATTGTCCCAGATATTATTCACTCTATTCAATCTATAGCATGGGTGTTTTTGGATGCAATAAATCCCGATGAGGAATAATACTGCGTTATGGTCATTACAGATGGTAAGTTTAAAATAATCAAAGTTTGCAGCTTTTTGCTGCTCTTGGCACTTAATGGCTACACAATACATGCAAGGTGGCAAG
>CAYXCP010000200.1:560-2322 GCA_964463455.1 uncultured Gammaproteobacteria bacterium | reverse complement strand
CCTGTTACACTTTCTACAAGTGGGTACTGCCAGGAAAGCTTTTTATTACAGCATCTGCTTCTTCCTTTTGAAACTATAAAAGATATAACGGGGATCAGATCAAGAGGCATCAATTGTTTTTGACAATAATCACAATATGAACGACCGTTAATAGATTTACCGCATGATAACCGGTCAATGAGCACATTCGCAAATGATCCGACACACAAGCCTAACAAAAGAACATACAATACAAGCATATGCATGAAAGATTTAATTGGTATCTGATTCCACAAAATCATCTACACGGATTGTCCCCCATGCTGATTCAGGGATCCAGAGGTTTGAAAAATGTCGAAATGTATTCCATCCGGTTTTTAAAATAGACACGTGATATCCTTCTTTTTGAAGAAGTGTCATAACGTTCTGAGTATCGCTTGAGTAATCGGTGTATGAATATAAAATGATATGTTTCGATTTTTGAATCAGAGAAAGATCAACCGATTGATCATGAAAAGGCACGTTCACCGATTTTTTGATATGTCCTTTAACATAACTGCTATTATCTCTCAGATCAACTAATTCATATTGAGTAGCAAGTGATCTATCTGCGGTAACAAGTTCATATGGATCAATCATAGGTGATTTTAATATATCTCCACCTTTTATCTTAACCATCTCTGTTTTTTTAACACCCGGTTTATGTGCAGACATTTGATCAAATGTGACATGCGTTACGGATCCTGCTACAATTGCTGAAGCAAAAAATATGCCTGCGAGTATATATATTTTTTTATCCAGAGCATATGTTTTCTGAACAGTTTCAACGACAGCAGGCTGCTTAACTGTTTCTTTCACTGGCTCTTTTACTATTTTTTTTACGGTAGCAGTTGGTTTCTTTTTATTCATATCTCAGTGCGTTCAAAGCTGAAATTTTACGTGCACGCTGTGCAGGATATAGTCCGGTAATAACACCAACTATAAATGAACTCACTATAATAAAGATTATCAGATATGTTGGAATATAGGTAATGTTAAGATACCCGATTCCCTGTGCAACGGCAATCACAGAAATAATGATTGATGTGAGCTTACCTGCAATATATCCGAACATAAGCCCGCCAATTCCTCCTGCAAATCCCATGATCATAGCTTCTGCAAGGAATAGATCCTGTATCTCATCAGAAACCATACCTATGGTTTTCATCCCTCCAATTTCTCTCGTTCGTTCAAGAAGTGAAACCGTGAGCGTATTAAACATGCCGAGTGAGGCAACTCCAAGAGCAATAAGGCCGATAAGTGCCAGAATAAGTCTTAAATTCGCAAAAAATGACTCTATCTGTGCAACAGTATCGACTGCACTCGATGTATTGAATCCTAAGGTTTCGATCTGTCGACGCACCTTTGGTAATGAATCGTTGGTTGCCAATACTGTTTTGAGCTGAGAAAAATTAGTTACTCCCAATTTTTGCATATCCTGAATAGGTACGTAAAAATATTGTTTATCATCGTCATCAACAACACCTGTTACTGTATATTCCACTTCGTCTGTTAATGCACGCCCATGAACTTGAGGCATGATACTTTGAACAATAATAAATGAAGATTTAAATTTCATATTCTTCCCCTGATTAAGTGGTATATTCAGTAGCTTTAAAAATCCTGAGGAAACTATCGCTGTTCCCGAAGGTGTTTCCTGAAACTTTAACGTCTGATCTTTTGAAGTTGTTGTGGTAGTGCTTGTTGTATCAGCCTGTAGTTTCACTACTTCAAGTCCAGACGA
>CAYXCP010000200.1:0-550 GCA_964463455.1 uncultured Gammaproteobacteria bacterium | reverse complement strand
GACACAACGGTCGTGTCATATGTTGGTGTAGCACTGTCACTTGCTGCAAGTACCACACTGTCTTTTTCATATTCGACCTGGGCACTCGAGGTTGAAGTACCAAGTACATCGGCTACGGCAAAGGAATCGGTTACGTATGTATTCTTTTCCTGAATACAGCCTGTATCATAGAGCTGTCTTCCCATGTCATCAAGCATCGGAGCAAGAACGTCTTTGTTATCTTTTGCATATAACGGCACTTTCGCCGTTATCCATTTTCCGAGATACGCATTGGATTGTACATCATACCCCTGTCGACCAAATGGCATAAATGGATAATACTCTCCACCCCATGTTTCAGTTCCTTCATATCCGCCTTCTAGATGTGCAGAATACCCGATGATGGAAGATGAAATAGAGCATGTCTTCCAAACAGGAGCTCCTTCTCCCGGTTTTATGTTAAATAATGACTTCTTTCCGGTAATAGGTGAATATATGCGTGCTTTCGTAAGGTCTGTCTCTGCACCTGCAACCTGGCCAAATTCTGATCGTAATGTACTCGTATTGGCTG
>CAYXCP010000199.1:1288-2328 GCA_964463455.1 uncultured Gammaproteobacteria bacterium | reverse complement strand
GGGCAGCGAAACGGCATTGCTCTCTTTTGTTACAAAAGATTGGCCGGAAGATTATTCGATAAAGAAATGGAGGCTGGATGCTCCAACACTCATTACCCACGAAGGAAAGTTAAGTTCTATCAATTTAAGCAAACTCAGTTTCGTTCATGAGATGGAAAAAAGAAGAATGTCTGTGGATGCGGATACTCCTTATTTTTCTGATTCTGTTAAAAAGGCGCATCAAACTTGGTATGAATCAGAAACTGGGATTCGTTATTATGTCTTTGGTAAAAAAGTATATCAAGAATCGCAGGGTGAGAATTTAAACTTATGGAGTTCATTGGATGGCATTTCAGAAGTTGGTAGCTTATACAATTCACAGGAATTAGATACTCGTTGGCTGTATAGTAAGAATGGGAAAGAATATTGGCTACCCATACAAACAAGTATTAGTTTTAGAGACATAAATAATGACCCTGCGGTATCAAGTACCGGAAATGAATACGGAATTTCATTAGGACTTCTTGATCAATTGTCTGGATTATCAACGACCACGGTGGGTGATTCTGTTTATCAGGCTGTTACAATAGGTTCGAATCCACGAAATTATATTAATGTTCGTCTTAGCGCTCCGTTAAACGATGATTTTTATTCAGATGTTTTTTTTACCCACCTTCAATTCACTGCCGGTGGTTATGCAGTAAAAAAACAAACTGGAATCTTGGATGAGCTTTACTTAGGCTGTGCTGCTATTGATCGGACTTATTATTCAGTATTGGTTGATTGGATTGAAGAACAATATGAAAAGTTTTTATCGACCGTTGATCTGAATCCTTATTATGCTTACGAAGCGAGTGGTACAATTAGATCAGGAGATCCCGTTGGTATTATTGAACCTTATGGTAGTGCTATTGTTAGTTTTGGAGATGAAGGCGAAATACTCACCTATACGGCCAGTGGTACTGTAAACGGGAACTTTATTGATGTAGAAGCAAAAGACGGCTATCGAAAAACAGAGTTCTCTTTTTCTAATGACTACCCAATTTTTTCTTCCGATAATG
>CAYXCP010000199.1:0-1278 GCA_964463455.1 uncultured Gammaproteobacteria bacterium | reverse complement strand
TAACTACTTATAATAATGATAATAGACAACAACGAATCTATAATTATCCTGTAGGCTGCGAAGTCATGCTTCGTGAATGGAAGAATGCTTTTGGAGAATGGACTTCCAAAGCCTTGTTGTCGTGTCCTGAAGGTTTTTATGCTGGATGCTTAATGCACGTTCATTATACCACCAACAAAATACCTCACTATACGCTTTATTCAGAAAAAGATTATATCAAGGAGTTTTATGGATCAACATTAAAAAATGCTTTACACAGTACGGTTAATCAACCAACTACCTCGCAATTTAATTTTTTTACCGTTGATTTAATTGGACACGTTAATAGTGAAGAAACTTTGTCTCACTTAGGACTTTATCAAACTGCTTTTAATGTTACTTTGTCTATTCCTAATCCACCGGTTACGGTCACTATCGAAAACGACAACACCAAAGCGAATTATAAAGAATACCTTTACAAAAAATCAGTCACCGTTGATAGCACCACCAACTGGTTTTACTTTAACGAAACAGCAACCAATATCATTTACCGACCCATCCTGAATGGCTCCGCCTTATTCTCGAAGTAGGAAACTCCCATGCCCGTACTTGTCACCAATCAAGCCGAAAGTACTTCTGTTGGTACAATCACCAGCGGTAGCAATGTTGAAATCACTGTTCAAACGACAGATGGGGCATTATTTCCTGCGATTGATAGTGTTATTGATTATTTTTATGTCCGCCTTGGAACTGATGAGACGAATGAAGTCGTTAAGATTATTGGAAGGACTGATGATGTATTAACCGCAGAATATGTATCTGATGAATATGCAGTAAACACTCCTATAAAACTTACAGTGTGTGCGGAGTTATTCGATGATTATCAATCTTATTTTTTCAGAAGCGCACCGATAGTTGTTGGTGGGGATGAACCAGATTTTGCTACGCTCAATGATTTTTTCGCCGCGTTACAAGATATTCCAATTAAAATTGGAAGAACTATTGATGTTACTTTGCGAGGCGTAACTGACTGGAATCTCTATACTCCAGATTTTGCAACGCCTCAGCAGATAAATTTTAGTGGCGAAATTGCCGGTATTACATTAAGTAGTATTCAGTCAAGTTCTGGTTCTGCTGGAAACTACAGTGTCGTCTTGAATGTTTCCTCGGTAACTGGCTTGTTGGTAGATCAGGTGGTCGGAGTAGTGCCTGACAACATCAGTGGTGGAACGAACCCGCAGTATCTCTATGGCGCTCACAAGATCACTAACGTAGATGTAGGTAACAGCAGGATTACGG
>CAYXCP010000198.1:0-2354 GCA_964463455.1 uncultured Gammaproteobacteria bacterium | reverse complement strand
TACTGATGTAGCAAAAGAACTGATGCATTATAAGCAGCATTTCAATGGAAAGACTGTTCTGTGTAACTGTGATGACCCTACATGGTCTGCGTTCTGGAAGTATTTTCACTTAAACTTTGCAGAACTGGGCTTAAAGAAGTTGATTTCCACTCATTATGATAGAAAAGAAGCCACTTATAAGATGGAATATACAGGTGGTGATGATAATGATGTTGAAGTCGGTGTAAAGACACAGTTGGAAGGTAACGGAGATTTCAGAAATCAGGAATGTTTGGACTTGCTTGACGAATCAGATATAGTGGTCACGAACCCACCATTCTCGTTATTTAGAGAATATGTGGCTGTGTTGATGGAATACAAAAAGAAGTTTTTGATTATTGGAAATAAAAATGCGATTACATACAAAGAGTTCTTTCCATTGCTGAAGAATGATGAGGTTTGGCTTGGTTGTAGTAGTCCATCAGAATTTAGTACACCAGATGGACTCACAAAGAAATTAAATGGCCTTACACGTTGGTTTACAAATCTGGATGTTGCAAAACGTCACGAGAAACTGATCTTGTGGAAGCAGTATACACCGGATGAATATCCGAAATATGATAACTATGATGCAATCAATGTGGATAAGGTATCAGAGATTCCTGTCGATTATGATGGTATTATGGGAGTACCTATCACATTTATGGATAATCATAACCCAGACCAGTTTGAGATTGTTGGGTTTGGTAGTGGAAGTTTCGGTATAGATATAGGAGTAACCGGTTATAAAGAAGAATATATTCCATTATTGGGTAATACGGCTCCGGTTAAAGGCAATTTATATTATGCGAAAAATGGAAAGCCAGTTACTCCATATAAGAGAATTTTGATTCGTAAGAAAGTGTGTATTTGATATGGGGCAAGTTGATTAGAATTTATTTCGTGGCAGTTCACAAAAAGAAAACAAAAATCTCTGTAAAAATGTTAAAGGAGAATAACCAATGAAAATTACACCAATTCAGGTCACGGTTGCTGACCTTACGAAGAATTACAAAGATGATGGCGATGGCGGCGTATTCGGCTATGACAACCGCCTTACAATCAGACCCGCTTATCAAAGAGAGTTTGTATATAAGGATAAGAAGAGAGACTTAGTTATCGACAGTATCAGGAAAGACCGCCCTCTTAATATCATGTACTGGTCTAAGACTGGTAACGATACATACGAAGTCCTTGACGGACAGCAGCGTACCATTTCTGTTGCTCAGTATGTCAACAAAGACTTTCCTATCAAGGTGAATGGTAACGATAAGTTCTTCCAGAACCTTACTGATACGGAGCGTGAACAGATTTTAGATTATGAATTAACCGTTTACGTCTGCGAAGGGACAGAGGAAGAAAAGCTGGAATGGTTTAAGATTATTAATATTGCAGGAGAAACACTTACGCCGCAGGAACTTCTCAATGCGACTTATACGGGTACATGGCTTGCCGATGCAAAGAATTACTTTTCAAAACGTAATTGTGTTGCAGGAACAATGGGTGACGGCTATATCAAAGGTAATCCAATCAGACAGGATTATCTTGAAAAAGTTCTCGGTTGGATTGCCGACAGAGATAATCTGGAATCAGGACAGATGTACATGGCAATTCATCAGCATGACGCTGATGCGAATGATTTATGGCTCTATTATCAGAGTGTTATCAACTGGGCAAAGATGATGTTTCCTGTAAAGCGTAAAGGTATTACTGATTCGCAGGACTGGGGTGTTCTTTACAATAAATATCATAATAAGCAGTATAATTCAAATACGCTTGAAACTGATATTCAGAAGTTGCTTATGGATGATGATGTTACGAAGAACGCAGGTATCATTCCTTATGTACTTTCTGATAGAACAAAGCATGATGAAAAGTATCTTTCTATCCGCGCCTTTACGGATGCGCAGAAACGTAGAGCCTACGAAAAACAAGGTCATAAGTGTCCGTTCTGCGTAGCAAATGGTGTTGATGATGAATACGCCTTTGAAGAAATGCAGGGTGACCATATTATTCCGTGGTCACAGGGCGGCAGAACCGTTGACGATAATCTTCAGATGCTTTGCCAGAGATGTAATAACGATAAGTCGGCACAGTGATGTAACAGATATGAAAGATAACAACAAGAAAGAAATCAAATATCTGAATGTCTGTATGGACAAATCGCTCCACGAAGAATTTGAAGCGCTCTGTAGGGCTCACGGTATATGCTAATGTTAAGACCACTTACGGGCCTCTCACGCAGTATACAGTATGCTGGTTTAAGAGTCTCAATCGCAGATTGCCCAACCGAGTCTGACAGCCCTACGCGATAGCGTCACGAGAGCGCTGCCGCA
>CAYXCP010000197.1:0-2376 GCA_964463455.1 uncultured Gammaproteobacteria bacterium | reverse complement strand
TCAGAGAAATAATTTAAGAGTGATATTATGGAGAGCACGGTAATATAAATGCCGAATACATCAGGAGATAGATATATTGTCAGTACGAGATTAGCTATGAGTCCGAGAACTGCAGAATAACCGCTTTGAAAAAACAGACTGATAGTGCTGATTACTGTTTTTCTCTTTATGTTTTTAAACTGTGTTTTTTCTTCCATAGATCAGGAAATATACATATATAGATTGCTATAAGTATAGCTGCTACTGTAATAAAATCACCAGCAAGTTCAGTTGTAGTCTGCTGTGCGCTTATATGTACTTCGTCTCCTTGGGTGAGACTCAGGATAGGCCTTCCCATAGGGTCAAACTGCACCGGTATATAAGGATTATTATTTATTGTGATATTCCATATAGGAAAATAATGAACATTGAGGGCTACAGGTCCTGACAATATTGATTTAAGTGATTTTTCAAATGGTCCATTCGTTAAAACACTGAATCCTATACCATTTAGTGATTGTGCGGGGATAGTTGTATCGTAAGGTAATGTTCTGCGCTCGTACTGTCTCCACAGGTTATAATCAGCAGTTTTAGGAAGATACTCTGCAACTGTATATGCCACATGACTTTCAATGTACGTGTCAGACGCATACGATGACATATATTCATTATGAGATAATTCTTCTTTATAAAAATAAGGAGCCACTGTTGCTATTAACACAAAGCAGAGTGCTGCAGTAATCATCGTTTTATATGGCACACGAACATATGACCATCCATAGGCACCTATAAATGCAAGACCTATCATACTCAGTGAAATGAATCGCCACGGAAACTGAATCACATTCAAAAACGGGAACAGTTTCCAGATCATTTCAGATTGATAGGTAGTCATCCATAACGAACCTATGGTAAGCAGTAAAAATCCTAAGGTAACTGAATAGAGCGATCTATTCGTTTTGAGATTCTTTTTCATAAAAAGTGACCATATATAAACACTTGCACCTGCCAAAGCGATGATAATGTTAAGCTTCCCTAGCTTAAATGACATCCCATCTGCAGTGCAGCCTGGTGCCGATCCTCCGTAACCCCATGCTGATTGCCATAACTGATTTGCACACAGAAAATGATCAGCATATTTTGTCAGTGTCGCAACATAGGTCGCATAGGTAAGAGATGATTCAACGATCAGCGGAAGCAGGAAATAAGAAGCGCTCAAAAAGCCCAGGAAAATGATCGTATATACTTTCTTTTTTTCAGGTAACGCAAGAGCATAGAGCATCACAATAGGAATAGCGAGAAGTGACAATATATTATGTGAAGTGAATACGAAATGAACAGCAACTAATGCAAACATGAAAGAAGCTAACGAACGTTTTGAATGAGATGCGTTCGCAAGTGCATATAATGCCAATGGCAGGAATGCGATAAACCATACTTCTGCCAGATTACCTCTCACAAAGATATCAACCGGGAGATATAAACAGGTCACATATAATACTGCGCCGACGACAGATGCTTCTTTGTCAAAATAACGACCCAAGAACAAATACATTGACGTTACTGCTACTATCAGTGCTAGAAGAAATGATAATTTCAGAGATGCGATAACAGGTATCCATAGTAAATGGAGTACTCCACTTATCAGATAGGCTGATGGTGCGTAGAAATTAAATACAGGGAACCCCATATGAAATGAGAAGTCAGGAGCAATGCGCGGCGGGATCTGGAAATGAGTGAGATTAAGAGCGTACTGTTGAATACGAGAAGCCTGGCTTTCATCATGAAACGTAAACATTTCACCATTAAATGGATTAAGATGTCGTCCTAAGATTATAACAATAGCAAGTAAAACGATAAGAAATAATCTATGATTGTTGAGTTGTTTCATTGCTCCATTGCTCCATTGTTAATTCTGTAACAATGGAACCATGAAACCATGGAACAATGTTACTTTGTTAGTTCGTATAGATATGTAACTGATTCGTGTCCTGGTTTTTCATATTTTTTTACCAGTTTCATCGGCCAGTCAGATGGATAATCGAACTTATGAGCGAGTACTATATAAACCGTTTTGGTGTCGAGTTCAGGTTGATTTTCGATAAGTTGGGGCTTATCAAGGGGCCAATATCCTTTAATACTTATCGTATCATCTTTTCTCAGAAGCACATCCAGAACGTCGCCAGCGAGACCAAAATTACCTTCAGCAATGATTAAAACAGGTTTATGTTTAGATTCTTCGCGAGCGATACTGATAATATCTTTCATACCCCATCCTGCCGGCCAGCCTTCAAGATACTGACCCCTATCAACCGGTGGAAACGGAATATGTGCGAAATCTGCTATGATCGTGTAGTCATAATATCCAACAGAAATGATATAAGCGACGATCACAAT
>CAYXCP010000196.1:0-2377 GCA_964463455.1 uncultured Gammaproteobacteria bacterium | reverse complement strand
GAGTAAGCGTGGTATTTCAGATGGCTTATACGTGTCATCACCATCAATCACTATGACATATTCAGTATCTTTCGGAAGCGATGCAAAACCACGTTTAAGTGCATATCCTTTCCCCCGACGTTTTTCTATGATTACACTTGCTCCACATTCTCGTGCGACACGCGCAGTATTGTCGTTCGAATTGTTATCAATGACTATGACTTGTGCATCATAATTCATCTGCAATAATATTTCGTTAGGCACCGCGCGTATGACGCGAGCTATTGCTTTTTCTTCGTTCAAACATGGTATAAGAATAATTACTTTAGAGTTCATTTTTTCTTTGCTCCAAACTCTATAACCCAGAAGTGTATATTCTGTTGCTTATTAAGCAGTGTTACTCCAATTTTCGTTCGCCCTGATCCCGTTGCAAGCTTAAATGATTCGGAGGCTTCTTTATACTCATCAGGTTTGAGAAACAAAGATCCTTTTGCAAGATCAAGAACTCCTCCCTCTGTCGCCGCTGTTACTTCGTATGTGTAATTCATAGGTTTGTATTCTAAATTGTGTACTACAAATTCAACCGGATAATCCTGACCGGGATAATATTCAATTGTTAAACCGAGATGATTTCTGAAATATAACTCAGTTAACGGTTCTGGTTTTGGTAATAAGTTATTATCTCGAAGTAATGTAATAATGCTATCTTGATACAGTATGAAAAATGTAAGAAGAGCAATGAATAGTCCGATGGTAAACGCAGGCATGCTGATAGTAAATCTTTTTTTCATAAATATCTGAATCTAACTGGTACTGCCGACTTACTTGGTGTTTGTTATGCCATCGAAGAAATCGAACCACGTATCGTTGAATTGTTTTACTATTATACCAGCAACGGACTGTTCTGGCATGTAGAAACGAGTTTTAAGTACTGATTGCTTTACTTCGGCAAGTTCGCTTCGAAGTGGTTTGGTTCCATCATACTCTTTTGATGCAAGATACACATAAACACGTGCACGTTTTTTTACATTTAAGTTTTTAAGTTGAAGTTCGAGCAGTTGTGGATTATCTGATGTATTAGCGATTGCAACAACCTCCTCTTTATTTGAATTTACTCCACCAACTACATTTATACTATCAGGAAAGTCCGAAGTCATTATTGTACTTGGGCCTTTACCAAAAGATAATGTTTTACTCATAAGTCTCCATGCTTTTGCCTGTGGCAAGAGTTCTACTTTATTGTCAATATAACGATAGAAACCCATTGAATTTTCGGGCGTTCCCCGATCTTTCGAGTTGATCGGCAACAACGAAAAATAGTTTGCACCGGTAATGCCGTCATTTAAGTATGTTATAAACCGATCGCCCACAAAACTTAACGCTAAATCTCCTGTTTTGTATTGAGCAGCTAGTGAATTTCTGCTTTCGTTGTTCCACTCTGTTACAAATATTGGGACATTTCCACCTAGATATTTACTATTAAAATCTCTATACCTTGCTAATGATGCTTCATACAGTGGATTGTCGTAAGCATGAAAACTTATGAACTGTGGTTTCATAATAAGATCAGGAGATGTAAGAAGATGATCAAAAATTTTACTGATCTTTGCATTTGACTCGGCAGGTCCACCTATTATCACCTTTTTCCCATCATTTATTTCAGAATCTACTGATTGAATTGCCTTGACAGTATGATTATAAATCTGCACATATGCCTCTTCTTTTGACATGTTACTCTTATCCGTCACAAGAAATATTCTGTGATCAGGCTCGTTCCATACTTCTACATAATCTAAGTCATCACGATAGAGGGCATATATTTTTCTTACTAAATCTTCAAAAACATCCCAATCTTTCGGCACACCAAACGGAGTATCATTATATGTTAGCCAATGAGGTGCATATCCCATAATGCCTATCACTTTGATGTTATGTGTTTTTGCTTCGTTTAGCGCTGATTTTACGCCAGAAATAGTCTTTAAGTCCCAGTTCTTCACATCCTGAATGTCATTTTTGTTTGTCTTATAATCTTCTATAGTTATATTTCTTGGTAGAGAAAATTCTACATACAGATCTTTACGCATTGATGTTACGCCAACATCGGAGTAAGCATCCCATATTGCAGGTTGTGATGAAGGAGGCGAATGTGACCCTCCAAACACCAGCGGTGAGCCGATGCCTGTTTGTTTATCATAGTCTACTTTGATTATATCTGGCTGTGCTGTTGCTCCTTCTAATATATTTTCCTGCATTTCGATGCGAATTTTGGCCTCACGATATTCCTGATACTTTGTGTACGTGATACGTGCGAGCATTCCGATACCTACGATGATAAGGGCAAGTGCGATCCATTTGCGATGTGTATGTGATTGTGAAGCAGATCTCATTATGAATTTAA
>CAYXCP010000195.1:0-2386 GCA_964463455.1 uncultured Gammaproteobacteria bacterium | reverse complement strand
ACAATTGATTATTGGTTAGTTGCATAACTTGAATCCATGTAGTATACTCAAAATAAATGAATACTCCCAAAGTAAACATCGACATCCTCATCATCAAAGACAACAAAATTCTTCTGGGTCTTCTTTCTAATAAATGGCTCTATAAAGGGAAACAAGTGTATGGTGTACCTGGACGAGATCTCTACTTTAAAGAAACGATTGGTGATCACGTGAAACGAAATATTAAAGAAGAGCTTAATTGTGAAGTAACTTCATATAAAGTTATCAGTGTAAATGCAAACTATGCTTTTGATAATCACTACATTGGGATCGGTGTTCTAGGGGAAATTGCAGGTGAAATAGAACTTATGAAAAAAGATGATTGGAATTCATGGGAGTGGTTTGATAAAAGCAATATCCCGCAGAATTTATTTCCTGCTGCAAAGAATGTAATTGAGTGTTATCTGCAACAAAAAGTAACACTGTCAGAGTGAAAAAATCATTCGATATCTGCATGTACTACATAGTCATACACAGTCTTGCTTGTTTCAACCATTCTTCTTCGTGCTTCTCTTCGGCTTGAGCTGGACATCATGCATAAAAGATAATGTCTGGATGGCAGATATACTATTCCACAGTCCTGAAATGTTTATTTTCTTTCATTAGTGCCAATCTTATGTGCCACAACTACGTCTTTTGAGACGCCAGCAGGTAATTCTTTATTATATTTTGTATGAGCTAAATAGTTCAGAAGTAATTCCGAATCATTTTTGTCCAGAATAGAAGCATAGTACAGACTTTTTAATATTGAAGCATATCCGGGAGTAGTTATAATCTCTTCATTTATTACTTTGCCTTTTAGATTTAGTACGCTGTATACTTCATCCACATCTTTCTTAGACACATACCGTATCAGTGCAAAATAAGCAGTATTATCAGAATCTTCAAGCATAATTCTTACTACTTCACTTAATGGTAGCTGATATCCTGGACCCTTTTTCCATAATGACCCTGAGCGGTTGTTAATGTCTTCAGGTAGGAGAGAAACAGTACTGTCTACGGAGACACCTCGTTCTTCTATGCCTTTATAGTAAGCAACTGCGACGGGCGGTTTAAAAAGGGAATTGGGAGGAAATTCCTTCTTATCATTGATTCCTATGGATTCTCCAGTGGGCAAATACTCAAAATATACGGAAAAGGAATTTCCGTAAGGATCGCTCTCCTGATGAAGCTTTTTTCTTAAATCCATAAATTGTGTCCGCACTATTCTCTTCCTATCGGGCGAAACATTATATGCAGGATGGGTATAGGTATATGCCTGTTGCTGGTTATTCAAAGCCGTAAATAATAAGAAGCAGGTTAAAACCAATGAGAGAGCAAGTACAGGGAGTATGAAGTTCTTCATAACTTATTCCGACGTGAAAAACAAAAATCAGTCTCGTGAAAAATTATAATTCTGCTTGACTTGTGCCTACAAGTGGAATGTAAGTTAGTACAGTGTGATTAAGATTACAATACAACTTGGTATTGAAGTGCCAGATGTAGTTTAAAGTGAAAAGACGAATAAAGGGAACAAGGTATATTTATTTTTTTAAATTAAGTTTCACAGCAGATTGTATCAGTTCTTTAAACGCTGCTTCATTCAATGTATCTCCCTCACGGACAAGGATTGAACGGTGAGCATTAAATAAACCATGAGGATCTTCGAGGGTTGCTCCTTTTGCGAAAGTCAGACGCAGATGGCTTTTGTATGTTTCCCCGGTACAGATCATTCCGGCATGTGACCATACTGGAACACCATCAGGATTTGTTGCTTTCTTCCATTTCACTTCCTCAACCACATCGGGGTCGGTTTCCTTAATCAGTTTGCGAACTTGTGCGAGTTTTTCACCACGCCAATCCGGATAATTTTTAATTATCGCATATATCTCTTCTGAACCTGTCATATATATACTTTACCATATAACTTCTATTGCCTACAGGATAGTTAGTTACCGTATGCTAACATAGGTATATGTGCAGAAATATAAAAACACTTTTTAACTTTGATCCACCGGCGACGGATGAAGAAATCCGCCAGGCATCTTTGCAATTTGTGCGAAAATTATCGGGATTTCAGAAACCGTCAAAGGCAAATGAAGAGGCTTTTAACGCCGCGATTGCGAATGTATCACGTGACGCAACATTACTCTTACATTCGCTTACCACTGAAGCCGAACCACATAATCGTGAAGTGGAAGCAAAAAAGGCAAAAGAAAGAGCAATAAAACGATTCGGATAATGATTTGCATTCTTATTTTAATCTTACTCCGGTCATTTATACTATGATCATATTAGTAATTAACGTATACCTTTATGAAACAGATAATTCCTCATATTTGGTTCGACAAAGAGGCTAAAGAAGCAA
>CAYXCP010000194.1:356-2399 GCA_964463455.1 uncultured Gammaproteobacteria bacterium | reverse complement strand
TACAGACGTACAGATCGCAGAGGTTCATGATTGTTTTACCATTGGTGAAATTCTTGCGATGGAGGATATCGGTTTCTGGAAAAAAGGAGAAGGTGGATCAAATGCTAAAAATCATACTACTATGTTTGGATCAGATCACCCTCTTATCGTAAATACTTCAGGTGGTCTCAAAGCAGCAGGACATCCTGTAGGTGCTACAGGTATTAAACAAATTGGAGAAGTTTTTTTGCAATTAAGTGGTCAAGCGGGAGAAAGACAAATATCAAATTGTAGAAATGGACTAGCACACAACGTTGGCGGTTCAGGTGGGACAGCAGTTGTTACTATTTTAGGAAATAAATAATATGATAAGTCCAGTTACGACATGGAGAAGACAAAAAACCTTGAAATCCTACACAGGTAAAAAAGGTGTCATATTAACCTGGACACGTATAATGGTCCCTGGACCGCAATTTAAAAAATATGCCCCATATTATGTAGTCCTTGCTGCTATGGAAGATGGGACTCATATGTGCGGGATGCTTGTTGATTGCAGAACTACTTCAATTACTATTGGTATGAACGTTATTTCAGTATTACGAAAAGTACGTGAAGTTGAAGAAGAAGATATCATACCTTACGGAATTAAATTTAAGCTATATGAAGAAGAAACATAGTGTTAGATATAGCGCTCCGGCAAAGGTTATACTTACAGGCGAGCACGCAGTAGTATATGGGAAACCTGCTTTGGTATGTGCAGTTGATTTACGACTCACTGCGTCTGCATATATTACTGATACGATTTCTGAAGAGAAAGGAGTTCATGCTGTTTATTATGCAGTAACTTCATACTTAAAAAAGCAATCTATTTCATATAAAAAAGATCCGGTAATGATCAGTACTACAACTAAGATTCCAACTGGTCGAGGACTCGGATCTTCTGCGGCATTTTCCGTCGCATCTACTGCAGCTGTGCTTGATCTCATTACAGAAGGAAAAACATTTACTCCTGATATCATAAACTCGATAGCCTATCAGGTAGAAAAAAAATTTCATGCAAATCCATCAGGCGTCGATAACAGTGCGAGTAGTCTTGGAGGACTTATTTATTATCGCAAGGAGTTTGAATTTCTGAAATGTATCTCAGCGTTACCTTATAAGATTCCTGATGTGATACAATCACATCTTTACCTGGTTGATACGGGTAAGTCTGCAGAATCTACTGCTGAAATGGTCAATTATGTAGGTAAAAAATATAATATTAATGCTGACCAAATGGATCTGACACTCATGCATATAGAAAAGACAACAAAGCGTATGGTTGTATCGATCATAAAAGAAGATGGGTTGTTTTTTAAGCAGTGCATTCAGGAAAATCAGAAATGGCTTGAAGAGTTAGGCATTGTTTCACCCTCCGCAAAACATATTATTGAGTCACTTCAGCACTTTGGTGCAGGTAAAATTACGGGAGCAGGTGGCATAAAAAAGGGCGCGGGCTTTATATTATTCTATGCCGATAATCCTGAGGAATTTGAACGAAAAGTTAGTTATAAATATATCAAGCTTCATCAGTCATTTGAGGGAGTTAAGAAAATAACATGACATTACACGTATCTGCTCCAGGCAAACTCATGTTGTTTGGCGAACATGCCGTGGTATATGGATATCCGTGCATTGTAACTGCCGTAGATCGTCGACTTTCAGTATCAATATCGACGCATGAAGATGAAGACCAATTCATAACTCCAGGTGTAAGCAATACACAGTTCATTGAAAAGACTCTTGACATGTACCGGAAACGTTTTAATAAAAAGGATTTCCTTACGATTACTACTCACAGTCAGTTCTCACATAAATTCGGTTTTGGATCTTCATCTGCTGTAACGATCGCACTTATTAAAGCATTATCCGAATACTATAACGATGGTCAGGATGACAAGTCAATATTTAATCTTGCTTACCATGTCGTTCTCGCAGTACAGGGAACAGGGTCAGGATTTGACCTGGCAGCAGCCGCTTATGGAGGTACTCTCGAATTTGTGAAAGGCGGGGAAGTCATTGAGC
>CAYXCP010000194.1:0-346 GCA_964463455.1 uncultured Gammaproteobacteria bacterium | reverse complement strand
CCATTATCAATATCATCGCTGCCGCTCATAGTTGCATACTCGGGAATAAAAGCTGACACACCTACTATCGTAAAAGCTCTTGGTGAAAGATACAAGACAGATACATCACGGATAGGTTCCATTTTTAAACGGATTGCTGAGATCGTTAATTCCGGCAAGCATTCAATACTACAGACAGACTATAAATCAACGGGAACTCTGATGACAGAAAATCATGAACTCCTGAAACAATTAGGAGTAAGTACACCGAAGCTAGATAACCTCGTCAATGCAGCCATAAGTGGAGGCGGATATGGTGCTAAATTATCAGGAGCTGGTGGCGGAGATTGTATTATCTGCCTCGCGC
>CAYXCP010000193.1:0-2408 GCA_964463455.1 uncultured Gammaproteobacteria bacterium | reverse complement strand
CAGTTTCTGTGATGTTTCTATGCCTTTAAGATAATCCCCCATCGTTTCAATTAAGTTAATATCACTTTCTGGGGCAAATTTAAGATTCAATGCTGATGATAATTTGTCTCTTGTCTGTTTTGCCAGATGTGTAATGCGATCTTCAATTGTTTCGTCCGGTTTTAAATCAGCAGAAAGAGCATCCTTAATAGGATCGGAACTATATTGGGAAAATATTTTCTGAAATTGTAGTATGAAAGGAGGCGATTTTTGTCTCTCTGTAAACATCTTATTGCATTTATCTACAATACCGCACAACGACCTCATTTTATCTACAGAGTCTTTAAAAGTCTGTAACTCTATGAGTAACCCTTCAGCAACAGATAAAAATGCAGGCCTATCATCAATAAATGGTTGCATTTTATTTTTCAACTCTTGGAGTAAGTTATCTATATCTACAGAACTGTATATGCCAATAGGAGATTTTTTTAAGTTTGGCAATTTTTCCGTGATATGTTGTATAGTGACGAGTAGAGCTTCTTTATTTTCGATCAATGTTTTCGTATCTTCCGAAGCCATATCTTCTACATACTTTGCGGCAGGAAGATATATAGTGCGCCATTTACCTTGAATGGCAGCGAATCGGGCATCAATCTCCCTTTTTCTTTCTTGATACTCGTCTTTGTTTGGTAACTCTGGTTCAGGACCAATGTACCAGTCTTCAGGAGTAATTGCATGATTGCCAAATGGAGTAGTATATGACAGTCGTGTTGACGCATCTTCATCTAGTTGTTTAATATAGAATGCTATGTCGGCCAATAGCGATGAGAGTATTGTTCTTTTAACTTCTGCCGGATTATCTGAAATGAATGACCATTCAATACGAAACTCTCCGAATACATATCCACTTACTCTAACAGTTCTTTTGGTTGCAAATCCACCACCACGCATCCCATCTGCACTCTCACGATCTTCATCAAATTCCACGATCTTCCACACATCGTATCTCGGCGGGTTGTTCAGAATAGGTTCTATTGCATGAATCGCTTTAATAAAATCATGTTCATAGGGTTTTCGACTAACATTACTGTCTATTTGTTCATGGTGTTCTATTGATCTTTCTCGGAATTTTAGTTCATATTCTTCTAACGGTTGTCTTCTTATTTGTGATTTCAGTTGTTGCTCTATTTGGTCTCCCGCGAGTTTATAAGCTGCAGTGCCTACGTGAGCTTTTATTACTGCAGGAGCATAGGGATGAAGAGTTTCTCTATATAAAATGTCCTCTAGTTCTAGGCTACCTGTGGCATTGCTGTTTATAACTAATGTATAACGGTAAATTCGTGAATTATCGCCTTCATTCTCTTCTGAAGCTTCCTGGATATTAGCCGTAAAGCTCGGATCTGCCATAATAGCATCTATACTACATGTTTCAGTCATCTCTCCCCACGAACAATTAATAGATGGTTGGCTACTATCCAGAGCTGCTGTTACTTTGTCAGGTCGTCCTAACAGAGTAAAAACTTGCTTAATCTTTTCTAGAGAATCTGGTTTACTGAGCTCCCCACTATAAAAAAGCAACTCTTCGTGCTTAATAACTCCATTTGGAACTTGTGGGCATTGAAATACAGAAACCTTACGAAAACTCCCGTAACTGTTTTCAAACGTTGTCGTGACTATTCCTCGTAAGGTACCATCATTATAAGGAGTGTCTCCCTTTTGAGATGGCCACTGAATTGCAGCAAGAGCTCTAGTGAGAGCGTGATTGTATGCTTCAAGGTCTGAAGCAACTTTTTGGCGAAGAGATGGTGGGATACCGATTTGATCAATTAACCGAGGATCTGTAAAAAAATCTATGGGCTTCCCTGTATCATTTCTGTATTTACCATTACGTTCTACATATGTTACTCGAGGAGCATATATGTTGCCGATTCTAAGAGTAGCATCATCTTTGGCTATCCATTCGCGAAGTACGGGCGCACGTTGAAGTGGTACACCTTCAACAGATCCTTTATTTAAATTTCCGGGGACTGTATTTACCTTATCTGCTACACACAAAAACCATTGGTTGTCCTGTAACGTGTTAAGATCGTACAGATCTATGTCTTTTGCATCATGAACTCCTTGAGGTTTAAAGAAAAATATTCTTTCCGTATTAGGGATTTTTCCTTGTTTATAGTGTGGCGCCGTATCTCGACGCATAGAGGGTATAACCTGTACCTGATATAGTTTCTCGTTGTATGTTTCCTGCAATTTGTCTAATGCAGCGAGTGCTGCTTCATATTCTTCTCTGGTGCATTCTTTTCCATCAATTGTATACGCGTATAGTCCGTTAATGCGGTTTTCAGATTCGTGACTTCCTCTATTCTCATCGTCCATAGAATATTATTCTACAGTCTCTGATAGGTGGTGTCAATTACTCTGCGGAAGGG
>CAYXCP010000192.1:682-2420 GCA_964463455.1 uncultured Gammaproteobacteria bacterium | reverse complement strand
CGCAGGTCATGATGATCAAGAATGATAAAGACAAACGATGGGTGAACGGATCGATCGGCTACATCGAATCGCTCATGAAAGATGAGATCAGAGTAAACATAGAAGGGAATACCTACAACGTTCCGAAAGAAACATGGAATAAAATAAAATACACATATAACCCTACGAAACGAATGATCGAAGAAGAAGTAGTAAGTTCATTCACGCAATTCCCGGTGAGATTGGCATGGGCTATCACGATTCATAAATCGCAGGGACAGACATATAATGCTGTCGCAATTGATATGAGCCGGGGTGCATTTGCACATGGACAAACCTATGTTGCACTCAGTAGATCGACAAGTTTAGAAGGATTGTACTTAACACGAAAAATAAAACCGCAGGATATTATCATCGATCCTGAAATAATCAGATTTATGTCGAAGGTTCAGACGGTGATGCTTTAGTTTCAATGCGATTCAATAGCTTTCTATATTCTTTATTAGTGATATGCCATGACCCGGGTCTAAATGGTTGATTGAGATCTTCAATAACGGTAAATACTAAAAAGCCAAGCAGCGCGATGCTCATGGTGAACAGATAATCGAGATATATATTTTCGACCGCGATAAACAGCGAAAGAAATATGAGCATGAATGTCGAAACAATGATAAGAATATACAAAAGATAGGGGAGATGTCCTGCACTGTAATGGAGTCTGTCGTTTCTACTATTGGTAACACCTTGTACAAAGGCAGTGATGAGTGACGTATCTTCGGGTGAATTTTTTACCATTACAATTGCAGAACGCTGAAGTTCACGTAATGATTTTTCTGCTTCATGTGATGGCTCGCCGTTTTCCATCTGCATCCATCCTTCACCTACCACACTGTGCAAATAGCCTCCCATAATCTGCTTAATCTGTTTGCTGTCGATATGAGTAACCTGTTCCATATAGAGTACGAGCTCCCATAAACTATCGGTTTCACTCTTTACAGCTGTCTCAAGTTTCGTCCAGCGAATCCACTGATTCTGAATGACGAAAGCAGAAATAATACTGAAGATAAGTCCAATCGTAGAATAAAGATATGCAATACCCGTGAGATTTTCTTTCAGCAGAATCATCGGTACGAGATTCACTGAACGGAAAATTACAAAGATGGTTGTGAAGAAAACGACAAATAGAAAAACTTTTTTGAAAACATACATACTTGTATTATACAGATAAAAATAAGGCACCCCATGGCGCCTTATTTTTTTATTTACTCAGTAAATAGAAATTGTTTACAAAAAAAAGATCACTTACTTCTTCTTCTTTGCTGCAGTCTTTTTCTTTGCGACTTTCTTAACTGTTTTCTTCACTGCTTTCTTTACTGTTTTCTTTTTCTTTGCGACCATTATTTTGTTCACCTCCTTCAATAAAAAATAGGTATATAAAAAGAATAAACATAATAAAATTATTAGTCAACAACAGATGAAAATAAATATATCTTCTTATTCGAATTAGACTGTTACAACAATATAATAAAATCCCGCTATTTTTATCAAAAAAAAAGAGGCCGTTTTATGCGGCCTCTTTTTGTATAAAATAAATTATTATTTATTCCATACGTCTGCAGTTTTTTGGACCTTGCCTGAAACCTGAGTTGCTTTATCTTCTGCCTCTTCCTTGACATTAGATGCTGTATCCATAACGGTATCTTTTACATCTTTCATCACGTTCTGTGCCCTGTCGGCAAAATCCATTGCCTTCTCACGA
>CAYXCP010000192.1:0-669 GCA_964463455.1 uncultured Gammaproteobacteria bacterium | reverse complement strand
CTTTTATCTGTCATACTAACTGCTACTGCTGCTGCAGTTGATTTATTCTGATCCTTACTATTTGTCATAGGCGTAAATATAAATTAACTAATGTTATCCTCGAATTTTTCTACCAATAAATGCACCAATGATACCGAGTATAATGTCGGTAACTGTGCCTTGCTGTGCATCAGTTTTCATAATGATTGACGCAATCCAACCTGCGAGAAACCCTACGATGATCCATGATATGATTCCCATATGTATCCTCCTTCTAAGAGCGCATTAATAATAATAATGCTCTATGGTGATTATAGGGTGATTGTATCTGGTTTTTAGTAACAGGAGTGTAAGGAGAATGTAATAGCTATTAGTTCGGTGCGTGAATGGAGTTCTCGCGCTCTGCAGGAATGTCAGGAAGATCAATGCCACATTGAAGAATCGCACCAAAACCTTCGATATCTTTACAGTGGGTGCTCAGATTAGAATGCATGCTCCGTATGAGTCTTGTTGCCGTCGAAAATTCAGGTTTTGTATACTGACGTACTGCCATAGGATCTGTTTTTTTCACATCTTTCATACTCATCGCATCAGTATAAAAAATGCCGTTATGATCATCGTCATCTATAGTGCCAAGGCCATCAATAAAACTGATCATGTGATCCGATCCCTTTTTACCGGTCATCGTAA
>CAYXCP010000191.1:1909-2423 GCA_964463455.1 uncultured Gammaproteobacteria bacterium | reverse complement strand
GATTGGTTGATCTTTGCCATTATTATATGGTGAATGACGACCAAACATCTCTTAATCAGCTCTACAGCAGAGTTAGAGACATCGTAGAACAGGAGAGATGAACGTGGAATTACTCAGTCCTGTCATGACCGATGAGGGATGGGTTTACTCGGTAGGATCGCTATATCTATTGGGCGATAGACTGTTTGGTCGTCCCATGTATTTCCCCGATAATAGCGGAGATAGACTATTTCAAGGGAGGGGGTATAAAAAGTATCAACGCCGGCCGGATGTTAACCAGCTTCCTCATCAATCATATCCAATCTGTCGCCAGATGGATCCTTGGTCCGTCCTCATTCCCATGGACAAGGTTGTTAGAATGTACGATACCCGTCGTGCTTTTGTCCAGTGGCTAAATGGACGAGATATACGATCAAGTATCGTCAAACAAATTCTGACTACTGCCAACATCCAGATAGATCGTTGTGGGCTTGGTGGGTCAGCTGGGATTGGTTGTGAAACTACTGAGTCAGAC
>CAYXCP010000191.1:1598-1899 GCA_964463455.1 uncultured Gammaproteobacteria bacterium | reverse complement strand
TCCGAGCTCGCTGCCGCTTATGCCGAGAGATATTCCAGACTGTATGGGATAGATCGAAATTATCTTCAGGTAATCTTTGCGGCTGATGTGACAAAGGTGTATCGTTGCGGTAAGAAAATCTCGTTCATTTTTGTTTACGATGAATCTGAACGGGATAAAATTCCTCCTCAGCTATACACCTCAGAAGTAACAGAGTGTCAGGAAGTTCGCATGTTGGCGCAGGTCGTCGACGGTTGCGCCTCTTGGCTCTACCCTAGAAAATACATCGTCGAACAGCAGTCGGGAGCAAGGTTTCAGATCT
>CAYXCP010000191.1:0-1588 GCA_964463455.1 uncultured Gammaproteobacteria bacterium | reverse complement strand
CCGCGGGGATTTTTGTTGAGATTGTGGGACGTGATCTTGGACATGGGATAATATCTCTGACCGACCTAGGTCACCATATCGTTCCGCTCTCAAAACCAGCTCCCTAGGTTATAGAACTTAGGGAGCTTTTTATTTTTTCTGTATTTTTTTCAATAACATGCTTCTGTTCGGGAAGAAACATTTTTGGTAAATGCTCTAGCGCGAACCACTTTAACTCGACGCTAGGTTTATCAGGTGATGATGGTATTTCTTCTTGAGTGGGCGACATTAAGTAGTAATAAATTGTTTTTTGTTCGTTAGCTTTTTTAACAAAACGTTCATATGATCCAAGTAGCTTATGAATTTTAACATGATGAAGTCCCGCTTCCTCTTGTACTTCTCGTAGGGCGGCTTGTTCTAAGGTCTCTCCAGCTTCGACATGCCCTTTAGCAAGATACCATTCAGGGACATTGGTGTCTCGTAAAAGCAGAACAAAATATGTATTTTCTTCTTTTTTTACGATTACACCGCCTGCAGAGGTAGCTCTTTTGGGGGCATTTATTTTAGAGTAATTTTTCATCGTATCTAAGTATATTCGATTTTTCCTTTTTGAGCAAAGTTAGTCTAAAATGTTATAGCTGCTATTGGGCGATTTTTTGATAAATAAGAAAATTTCTTAATAAATTTTTTAGAGGATCTGTAGTAGTATTAATCTATTAGGAATGCTATAATTATCTCATAGTAATTAAATAAAATCTCATGTCTATTAAGACATCAAAAAAGTTCGATTGGAAGCCAGAATATACTGTAGGAGTTAAGAGTATTGATGAACAGCATCAGTATTTTTTTAAACTCATGAATTCTTTGCATGAGCTTTCAGAGTTGTCTGACGTGAAATCTGACAAATTACGCGAAGTGATAAACGATTTGAATCAGTACGCCAAGTTTCATTTTTGTACGGAAGAAAAGTTTTTTGAAGAGCTAAAATATGAGGGAGCTAAACCTCATTGTGCTGCTCATAGTAATTATTTTATAAAAGTTAAGGATTTTACCAAAAAATTAGAATCTCCAGATTCAGACCTCAAAAAGATATCTGAAGACCTGTCGGAGTTTGCAGCAGATTGGCTTATTACTCATATACTGATCGACGATAAGAAGTATGCTACTTGTTTTCAGAGTCACGGATTGGTCTAATTTCTCTACTAAAATAAATCACCCCGCTCTAGGCGGGGTGATTTATTTTACACTTTCGTTTCTTTGTGTTCTGTATGTTTCTTGCAGAATTTGCAGAACTTACTCATCAACAGTCGTTCTTTGATTTTTTTCTGATTACGGGTCGTATGATAGTTGATACGATGGCAAACAGAGCATTCAAGACCGACCAATGTTTCCTGTGACATAGATATGTAGCTATTCTAATTAATACTTTTACCTGAACTCCTTTAAACCTCGGTGGAGTCCCGCTCAGCGGGATGGAGCCGACGACCAGAATTGAACTGGTGACCTCATCCTTACCATGGATGCGCTCTACCAACTGAGCTACGTCGGCAAAGGTTTCAGGCAAATTTACTGTCAGAGTATAACTAAATAAGGCTAATATGTCAATTAT